>JAGREN010000144.1 GCA_020446505.1 Novosphingobium sp.
CTGGACATGCCCGCGTAGCGCCAGACGTTGCTGCGGTTGCGGCCATGGGCTCCCAGTTTCACATTGTTGACGTGAGACCCCTTGCCGGCCTTGAACACGCCGATCAGTTCGTGCTGGCCGCGGTACAGGCTGCCCATGCCACCGGAGCCTTTGTCCCAGACGACGAGGCCCTTGAGCTCGTCGTAGACTGCCTCGCCGGCCTCGATCAGCTGGCGGACCTGGCGCCAGTCCATGAAGTGGAAATGCAGCGAACCATCGCTACTTGCCTCGCGCATGCAGCGCATCGCCTGGGTCAGGAAGGCGACGAACTCTTCGCGGCTCATCTCGCCGCTGGCCTCTACAAAGTCGCTGTGCATGACCTTGCCCAGGCCCGACACGACACCCGGGATCTTGAGGTTGTAGGGCGCATCGGTG
The DNA here is from genome assembly GCA_020446505.1 of Novosphingobium sp. Lineage (GTDB taxonomy): Bacteria > Pseudomonadota > Alphaproteobacteria > Sphingomonadales > Sphingomonadaceae > Novosphingobium. The sequence goes on from JAGREN010000144.1 coordinate 415, forward strand.
AAGGCCATCGCCGCGCGCTCGTCTCCCATGAGTACGCTGTAGCTGAGCGGGTCGAGGGCATCGCCGCAGAACAGACGGTGCCTTCCCATGAGCCACAGATCACCGCGCCGGCATACCTGGTCGACCCGGTCGGGATCGAACACGGGCTCTTCCTCGTCCTCGCGCTCCGGCTTGTGGAGCTCCTCGATCAGGTGGTCGACCTCGCCGATCTCGAAGCCGGTGTCGGTGATCTCGAAGCTGGTTTCGAGCTCCAGGATTGCCTCCAGCTCGATCGCCAGTTTTTCCTCGTCCCACCGACCGTTCTCGGCCAGCACGAAGGCGCGACGCTGCGCTTCGCTCAGGTGATCAACGCGGATCGTCGGGATCGACTCGAGTCCCACCCGCCTGGCAGCAGTCAGCCGGCCGTGGCCGGCGAGGAGCATGCCCGATGCGTCGATCAGGACCGGCACGTTGAAGCCGAAACTCTCGATCGATCGGGCAAACTGCGCGAGCTGCTTCTCAGGGTGTAGGCGCGCGTTAGCGGGGTTCTCACGCAGCTCGTCCAGCCGTCGATAGGCGATCCGGAGATCGGAGTCGGGGTGCTTGCGTCGGGTCATCGTGTTGCCTCCAAGAAGGTTTCGCGAGGACAATCGCGCAGGCCAAATTTCGGCGTAAGGCTGATCTAAAAATCGGGTCCAAAGTCTCCCGAATACCGGCCCCGGCGCTTGCCGATTGCCCTCATTCATTTCCCGATCGGGTTCCCGTAAATCGCTCAGAATTTCCCGTTTCGATTCACGGGAATTATTTAGACACGCGGCCCCAAAGCCGCGCAAATCAGCCGCACACGCGAATCCACGCCACCCACAGCAGGCCGAAAAATGCAGAAATTCCCGTTAAAACGGGAATTCCGCACGTGAGACTGGTTAGGTCCGGACTGCGTCGCGCACCATTCCTCGGCCCCAGCGATCTAATCGAACGCCGGTGCCTCGGTCATGATCTTTTCCAGCCACCATTGCGGCGCGTTCTGCATGATGTTGCCGAGGTTCGAGTAATCGTGCCAGCGGCAGATCTTGCCATCTTTCAGTTCGGTAACCGAGACGAATGAATGATCGACGACCTTGCCGGGCTCGAACGTCCAGCGCTCGGTATGTTCGGTCATCACCAGATCACCCTCTGCGATCATGTTTGTGCCTTCGAGGTGCTCGTATGCGGCAATGATCGTCAATGCGTAGAGCCGCTTGACGATATTTTCCGGCCCCGTTGCGCCTTTGCCCGGTCCGCAAACGTCCGTGTAGTGAGCATCGGGCGTGAAGAAGGTCTTGAACCGTTCCCAGTCGCGCGCTGCCAGTGCGCCCCAGAACTGCTCGACGATTACCTTGTTGGCCTGCGCTTCACTTCCCAACATCGCTCTCCCTGCCTGCTTGTCGTTTACGCTTAAGACAAAGGCGTTTGACGTGGCAAGCTCCTGGCGTAACCAGGGCAGGCATTCACCGTGCTTCACAGAACTGGTGCCACGCGCTAGCGGGTCTGCTCGACGATTTCCCCCTTCGGATTCGGCGGAGCACGCATTTGGCAGAGTCCCAGAATATCGATCTAGCGACCTTCATGGAGGGCACTTCGCGCCGCAATCCGGGGCAGCACGAATTCATCCAGGCGGTGCATGAAGTCGCGCAGGACATCTTCGAATTTCTCGCTGATAAGCCGCAGTATCACGAGGCGCAGATCCTGCGCCGCATTGCCGAGCCTGACCGGATCGTCTCCTTCCGCGTCTGCTGGGAGGACGACAGCCACAATGTGCGCGTTCAGCGCGGTTGGCGGGTGCAGAACAACAATGCCATTGGCCCCTACAAGGGCGGTCTGCGCTTTCATCCCGATGTGAACGAGAGCATCCTTAAGTTCCTCGCTTTCGAGCAGACCTTCAAGAGCGCGTTGACCGGCCTGCCGATGGGCGGCGGCAAGGGGGGTGCGAACTTCAACCCCAAGGGCAAGTCGGAAAGCGAGATCATGCGCTTCTGCCAGAGCTTCATGACCGAACTTTACCGGCACATCGGCCCTGACGTGGACGTGCCCGCCGGCGATATCGGGGTTGGCAGTCGCGAGATCGGCTACATGTTCGGCCAGTACAAGCGCATCACCGGGCAATTCGTCGGCGCCCTGACTGGCAAGGGCATCGAATATGGCGGATCGATGATCCGGCCCGAGGCTACCGGCTTCGGGGCGGTCTATTTCCTGCGCGAGATGCTGCGCCATCGCGGCGAGGATATCGAGGGCCTGACTGCAACGATTTCCGGGTCCGGCAATGTCGCGACGCATGCCGCCCAGAAATTTGTCGAACTCGGCGGCAAGGTTGTGTCGATGTCCGATTCGGGCGGCTTCGTTCACGATCCCGACGGCTTCGATAAGGAAAAAATCGAATGGGTCAGGCAGCACAAGACCCACCGCCGCGGCCGGATCAGCGAATATGCCGAGGCGTTTGCAGGCGCCACGTTCCACAATGGCGCGAGGCCCTGGGGCCTGCCGTGTGACGTTGCCTTGCCCTGCGCGACGCAGAACGAACTTGACGAGCATGATGCGAAAGCCCTGATCGCGAACGGTTGCCGCGCCGTCTGCGAAGGCGCGAACATGCCATCGACGCAACTTGCGGTGACCGCGTTCCGGGAAGCCGGGATCCTGTTCGGGCCCGGCAAGGCGGCCAATGCCGGAGGCGTCGCCATTTCCGGTCTCGAAATGAGCCAGAACGCCGCGCGCCTGTCTTGGGAGGCGGAGCGGCTGGAACAGATGCTGCTCAAGATCATGCAGGACATTCACGCCCGGTGCCTTCGCCATGGCACTCGGGCGGACGGTTCGGTCGACTATGTAAGAGGCGCGAATATCGCCGGGTTCAAGCGTGTCGCCGACGCGATGCTGGCTTTCGGAATAGTCTGAGGCCCGATCCCTAGGCGGCGTGGAGTTTGTCCACGCCGCCTAGCAGCCAAGCATCCGTTTCGCCATCGCGCGAACTTCCTCGCCCATGTCCGGCCTTTCCAGCGCCAGCGCGAGAGTCGCTTCGACGAAGCCCACCTTCGAGCCACAGTCGAAGCGGCGACCGGCAAAGGTGACGGCGTGGAAAGGCTGCTGGCCGATCATGCGCGCCATCGCGTCGGTGAGCTGGATTTCGCCGCCTGCGCCAGCTTCCTGCGTTTCGAGCGTGCGCATGACCTGGGGCTGGAGGATGTAGCGGCCCGAGATGATGAGATTGGATGGCGCATCCTCGATCTTCGGTTTCTCGACAAGGCCTGTTACTTCGGTGAGCGCGCCGCCGAAGCCGTCGAGTTTCGCGCCCGGTGCGATCACGCCATAGTTCGGCACGTCCTCACGCGGCACTTCGAGAACGGAGATCAGGTTGCCGCCGACACCCTCGTAGGCCTGCACCATCTGCTTCATGCAGCCGGGTTCGCCGATCATGAGCTCGTCCGGCAGGAAGATCGCGAATGGCTCATCCCCGACAATCGCGCGCGCGCACCAGATCGCGTGGCCGAGGCCCATCGGCACTTGCTGACGCACCGTCACGAGATTGCCCGGCTTGATCCGCGTGGGCTCCAGCGGGTCGAGCCCCTTGCCGCGCCCTTCCATCGTCGCCTCCAGTTCGAAGGCCGTGTCGAAGTGCTCGACGATGGCAGTCTTGCCGCGGCCCGTCACGAAGATCAGCTCTTCGATTCCTGCCTCGCGCGCTTCGTCGACGGCATACTGGATGAGTGGCCTGTCGACGATCGGCAGCAATTCCTTGGGAATAGCCTTGGTGGCAGGCAGAAACCGGGTGCCAAGTCCCGCGACAGGAAAAACTGCCTTGCGGACCGGCTTCTTCATATCGTGATCGCTCATGTGGTCTGATTAGCCCAGCTTTGTTGCAGTGCGCTTAAAGCGAGTGATGCGCTGCAGCGCAACTGCCGGTTGGGCAATGTGGCCCGTGTCGTTCTTGCCGCAAGACGGATTTGCGCTAAATGGCCCGATGGACAAGATCATCATTCGTGGCGGCAAGCCGCTTTCGGGCACGATTCAGGTTTCGGGAGCGAAGAATGCGGCACTCACCCTGCTGCCGTGCGCGCTGCTGACTGACGAGCCGCTGACCCTGCGCAACCTGCCGCGCCTTGCCGATATCGACGGTTTCCAGCACCTCATGAACCAGTTCGGCGTGTCGACGACGATTGCCGGCAGCCGCCCCGAAGACTTTGGCAGGGTCATGACGCTGGAAGCGACTCGCATCACCAGCTCGATTGCTCCCTATGACCTCGTGCGCAAGATGCGCGCCTCGATTCTCGTGCTCGGGCCGATGCTGGCACGGATGGGCGAGGCGACAGTTTCGCTGCCGGGCGGTTGCGCCATCGGCAACCGGCCGATCGACCTGCATTTGAAGGCCTTGGAAGCGCTCGGCGCGCAGATCGAACTGGCCGCGGGCTATGTTCGCGCAATCGCGCCCGACGGCGGGCTGCCTGGTGGCCGCTTTGCCTTTCCGGTCGTCTCGGTCGGCGCGACGGAAAACGTGCTGATGGCGGCCGTCACTGCCAAGGGCAAGTCGACCCTGCACAATGCCGCGCGTGAGCCGGAGATCGTCGATCTGTGCAACCTGCTCGTCGCCATGGGTGCGCAGATCGAGGGCATCGGCACCAGCGATCTCGTCATTCACGGCGTGCCGCGCCTGCATGGCGCGACCTATCGCGTCATGTCGGACCGGATCGAGGCGGGCAGCTACGCCTGCGCTGCGGCAATTACTGGCGGCGAGGTTACGTTGAAGGGGGCAAAGATCGAGGAGATGGAAGCGACTGTCGGCGCCCTGCGCGATGCGGGCGTTCATATCGAGCCGGTCGCTGGCGGCCTGCATGTCGCAAGTAATGGAAAACTGCGACCGGTAACGATTTCCACGGCACCCTACCCCGGTTTCGCCACCGACATGCAGGCACAGCTCATGGCTCTGCTGTGTCTTGCCGAGGGAACGAGCGTCCTGAACGAAACCATCTTCGAAAACCGCTACATGCATGTGCCGGAGCTCAACCGGATGGGCGCGCATATCGAAACGTCCGGCCGGACTGCCATTGTCCACGGAGTCCCGAAGCTCTCGGGAGCCGAAGTCATGGCGACTGACCTGCGCGCTTCGATGAGCCTCGTCATTGCCGGGCTTGCCGCCGAGGGCGAAACGCAGGTCCACCGCCTCTATCACCTCGACCGTGGCTATGAGCGGCTGGAAGAAAAGCTCTCCGGGGCCGGTGCCGACATCGAACGCGTCGGAGACGACTAGGCACGGCGCGGTCCTGAAACCAATTCCTCTCCTGGTGCGTTTCGTACCCGTGACTGCAACGAGAGGACATTCGACATGAGCTTGCTCAAACTGGGCGTGATCGGTGCTGCCGGTTACGGACTCTATCGCTATTTTTCGGGTAGCAAGGACACCGCGACCCCGGCCTTTGCGATTGGCGAAGGCGCGCCGGGAAATTCGACGCAGGTGCGCAATGCCGGCGCGGCTGCGATGCGCGATCAACCGCGCCGCTGGAACTCTGTCGACGAGGCCAGCGACGCGAGTTTTCCTGCAAGCGACCCACCGGCTACCTACTGACAGGCAATTCGAGGCGGGGCGGGCAGGGATATCCTGTCCGCCCTTTCCTTTAGCTCGTTGTCACGAGCCAGACCCTGATTGCGCTGGCCAATCCCGGCGGTGTCTCGGCCTCCAGCCTTTGCGCATCGATCAGAGCCACGAGCGCATTGATCGGGCTGCCCTCAAGTTCAGCGCGCTCTTTGAGCATGTCCCAGAACACCGGCTCGAGACTGATCGAGGTCTTGTGTCCGGCAATTTCGACCGAGCGCTTCACCGGGGGATGATAAGGCACTTCCATAGGTTGGTTATATCCGGCAGGTTTCCGGCAAGAGCAATGCGATTACGAACACGGTGGGAGGATCAATGGGCAAGCTGGACGGCAGGATCGCGATCGTCACAGGCGCAAGTCAGGGCAGCGGTTATGGCGGTGCGCGCGTAATGGCGCGAGAGGGTGCAAGTGTCGTGCTGGTCAGCCGGACAAAGGCCAAGCTCGAATCGGTCGCGCGTGAGATCGAGGCAGAGGGCGGAACTGCGCTGGTCTGGGCCGCAGACGTGACTGACCGTGCCGCGATGGCGGATATGGTCGCTGCAACCGTGGCGCGGTTCGGCCGTATTGACGTGCTGGTCAACGCGGCTCAGTCACCCGTGATCCGCACCGCGCCGCTTGCCGAGATTTCCGATGAGGACGTGCGCGAGCTGTGGGAATCGGGCGCGGTCGCTACCCTGGCGCTGATGCGCGAGGTGCGTCCGCACATGATTGCCGTTGGTGGCGGAAGCATCATCAACTTCGGCAGCGGCGCTGTTCACAGACCGGCGCAGTATGGCGTCTACGGCGGCGTCAAGGCCGCGATCCAGGCGATCAGCCGCGCCGCCGCGATCGAGTGGGCGAAGGAAGGTATCCGGGTCAATGTCGTTTTCCCGATGTCCGCCTCGCCCGCGGCCGATGCCGACTTCGCGCTGGCGGAAGGCCGGGCCGAAGCGGTGGCCAAGGGCATTCCGCTGGGCCGCGTGGGCGATCCGATCGAGGATATCGGGCCTCCGATCGCCTTTCTTGCCAGCGACGAGGCCCGCTTCCTCACGGGCTGCACCTATGCCCTTGATGGCGGCAGCAACTACCTGCGCTGAGGCAGGCCCGCCGATCAATACATGTGCTGTCCGCCGTTGATCGACATGGTCGATC
>JAGREN010000145.1 GCA_020446505.1 Novosphingobium sp.
GATCGACCATGTCGATCAACGGCGGCCAGCACATGTATTAGGTGAGAAGACTTCGGGTCCGGAATGTCTGGACATCGACTGACACGACATCCGGCAAGATATCCCGCTTTAGCCAGGTCAGAATAATGCAATTAAGTATCCTCAAGGAACTTGGCAGCAACGAGAGCCGAGTGGCTGCGACCCCCGAAACCGTGAAAAAGTTCGTCGCGCTTGGCGCGACCATTGCTGTCGAGGCCGGCGCAGGCGTCGAGGGCGAAGGCACCGGCGGCTATGCCAGCGAGATGTCACCCGAATATCAGCAGGCCCAGGCCGAGCTGATTTCGGCGCACATCGCGAAACAGGACATTGTCATCACGACGGCGCTGATCCCCGGCAAGCCTGCGCCGCGACTGATCACGGATGACCAGATCGCCACCATGAGGCCAGGCGGCGTGATCGTCGACCTCGCCATCGAGCAGGGCGGCAATGTGGAAGGTGCGCAGGCGGGCGAGGTCGTCGAGCGCCACGGCGTCAAGATCGTCGCGCATACGCAGGTCACGTCTCGGCTTGCAGCGGATGCTTCCGCGCTCTTCGCGCGCAACCTCTACAATTTTCTCGCCGCGTTCTGGAGCAAGGAGGCCGCTGGCCCCGTGCTGCCCGAAGACGACGAAATCATACGCGCGGTTCGTCTTACTTGCGGTAACAATATTGTGAATGAGCGGCTGATTCTTCAGCCCGCTGCATAGACAAGGATCAGATCCATGATTGAGGGTTCATCGACGACTGACTTGTTGTTCGTCTTCATGCTCGCCGCATTTCTCGGCTTCCAGCTAATCAAGCGCGTCTCACCTTTGCTTCATTCGCCTCTGATGAGCCTGACCAATGCCATTGCTGCGGTCGTGGTGGTTGGAGCGATCATCATCACCAGCGAAGGCGATGCGACGCCGCTGGCCAAGACTCTCGGGTTCCTTGCCGTTCTGGCCGCGACGATCAACGCGGTATCGGGCCTGCTGATTACCGATCGCATGCTCAAGATGTTCCGCAGGAAGGGCGAGTAGGATGGATACCGAACTGATCGTTCAGGCTGCCTATCTCGCAGCCTCCGGGCTGTTCATTCTGGCGCTCATGTGGATGTCGAGCCCGAAGACGGCGCGACGCGGCGTGCGCTGCGCTGAAGTGGGCACGGTCATCGCAATCGCCGGTACATTGCTGCGCCACGACGTGGTGGGCTACGATCTCGTGCTCATCGCAATGCTGCTCGGCGCGGCAATCGGCGTGCCGATGGCCTACCTGATGCCGATGACCGCGATCCCGCAGCGCACGGCAATCAGCCATGCGTTCGGCGCGCTTGCGGTCGGGCTGATCGGCATTGCCGAGTATTACAAGCTCGCATCGGGGCTGGCGCCGGGAAGCTTTCCGCTCTGGGCTCTCATGCTTGAGATGCTGCTCGGTTTTCTCACCTGCACGGCTTCGCTCATTGCCTTTGCGAAATTGCAGGAGATCATGCCGACCAGGCCGATCATGTTTGCCGGACAGAGGCTTGTGAACCTGCTTGTCTTTGGTGCGGCCCTCGCATTTGCCGGCCTGATGATCTTCTTGCCGAATTCGAGCCAATATCTGCCGTGGTTCGTTGCAGTTGCCTTGCTGTTCGGTGTCCTGCTCGTCATCCCGATCGGCGGCGCGGACATGCCGACGGTGATCGCGCTGCTCAATTCCTATGCAGGGCTGGCCTGCTCGGCGATGGGCTTCGCGCTCAACAACAAGTTGCTGATCGTCGTAGGCGCGCTCGACGGGACCTCGGGCTTCATCCTCGCCGTGATCATGTGCAAGGCGATGAACCGTTCGTTCTCCAACGTGCTGTTCGGTGGGTTCGGACAGGTCGCTGCCGCCGCATCAGGCGGTGCCGACGATCGCCCGGTCCGCTCGATGTCTGCGGAAGAAGCCGCGCCAGTGCTCGAACTGGCAAGCTCGGTAGTGATTATTCCCGGCTATGGCATGGCCGTCGCCCAGGCGCAGCATCGTGTTGCCGAGCTTTACGAACACCTCGAGGAATCGGGCGTGGAGGTAAAGTTTGCGATCCATCCCGTTGCGGGACGCATGCCCGGCCACATGAACGTGTTGCTGGCCGAGGCCGACGTGCCGTACGACAAGCTGGTCGAGCTCGAGGACATCAATCCCGAAATGCCGCAGACCGACGTGGCGCTTATCATCGGCGCGAACGACACGATCAACCCGGCGGCGCGCGACGATCCGAACAGCGTCATCGCTGGCATGCCGATCATCGAAGCCGACAAGGCCAAGACGGTGATGGTGATCAAGCGATCGATGAGCGCGGGCTTCGCGGGCATCGATAACCCGATCTATTATCTCGATAACACGCAGATGCTGTTTGGCGATGCCAAGAAGATGACCGAGCAGCTGGTTAAGGAATTGCAGGAGCTCTAGCTACAACCATTCAGATGGAGTGCGCGTCACAATGAAGTCGTTCGTGTTGAATCGTCACGGGTCATTGGTCCTTCCCGCGAATTTCTTTGCCCAGCTAGACTTCTCGGTCATTACCAGTCTCGAGCAGTTCGAGGCAATCGTGAAGCGCGACATGGAATCGAAAGCGCCAACGGGAACGAAGATTCTCGAGAAGATCGATGCCGGTGACTACCACAGCCGGATCGAGCTTCTGCGTGACGTTGCGCTCAATCTGTATTGGGTCAACCGCAATACCTTGACCCTCTATCAGAAGCGACCGATGCGTTGGCGCGATGTGCCGCGCAATCGGCCCGACCTGTTCCTGCCGATACAGACGCCGTGGCAAGACAGCGACCGAAAGATCGCGGCGATGAAATCGGCATTCGATGCGCTTCCCAGCAGCAATGCCCAGACCGAGCTATCGGAACAAGCCATCTTCAGCCTGCTCTACGAGGTCGTGCGCTACAAGCGGCATCACGCGACCTACATGCCACCCATCAAGCCAACCGTGGCCGAATTCATCGCCGATCCCGAAAACCTGACCACCGTGCTGGACCGGCACGACCCCAATTTCCCGGTATTCACCGAACAGGACATCATCGACGTTCAGGAGGACGATCCGGAGCTCGAAGCGATCCATCGGTGGGTCATGCTGCTCCACAATCTTTATCCCTGGGATCGTTCCCGCCAGCGGCTCGCCAGGCCGCACCAGATCGGCGACGACGACTTCGTCATCCTGTTCGAGCCGCGCAACCGGGAGGTTCTCGCATTCATCAACCGTGTGAAGGAAGCGCAGAGTTCTACCTCGCCCGCGGTTCCAGTTCCGGCGCCTGTCACGCCGATGAAGCCTGCAAGGCCCTATCCGCCGATCATCGTGAAGGAAAAATTTTCGGTCATGCCGCGGATCGAGGCCCTGGCTGCCAGTCCGGGTGAGCAGGTGTGCACCAACGAGGATGTAATCCGTAATTCTGCCATGAACTGGTCGCCGATGTCCGGAGAAGAGATCAGTTCCAAGACCGGGATCGAGGCGCGCTGCTACACCAACCGGTCAATCGAGGAGATTTCCCTCGACGTGGCGCGCAGCGCCCTGAAGCATTCCGGACGCCAGCCGGAAGAAATTGGCGCAGTTCTGTTTTGCTCCTGCACCAGCGTTCGCCTGATTCCTTCAGTGGCGACCTGGCTCTCGGCAGAACTGGGAATCTACCAGACGCACAATTCCAGCGATATCATCGCCGCTTGCGCAGGCATGCCCTATGGCCTGTCAGACGCGCTTCGAATCCTCGATGAAGTCAACCGCCCGGTGCTTTTGGTCTGTGCCGAGAAATTCTCGGACAAGATTGGCAACGTGCGCACGTCGCGAATGCTGTTCGGCGATGGAGCGGCAGCGATGGTCATCGCACCGGCTCCGGAAGGAAGCGAGCCGGACATCGAAATCGTGCAGACATACGCGAGCGGGCCGCAGAAGGAAGTCAACGCGATTGTCTGGCCCAATCCGGACTTCGACAATAACATCACCGTCTATGGCCCACCTGTGCGCGCGCTGGCGCAACGCTACCTCATCCAGATGCTCGAGGAGTTGCGCGCGTTGCCCGGCCTTCATGGCGGCGACAAGATGATCGACGAAATCGATCTCGTCGTGCCGCACCAGGCCAACAAGACAATGGTTACCGAACTGGCGCAGGAAGCAGGCCTCTCCGAGGACCAGCTCTATTTCAACATTCAGCGTGTCGGGAATACCTCTGCGGCCAGCATTCCTCTGGCGATCCACGACGCAGTGCTCGAAGACGTGATCGACAGGCCGATGCGGCTGTTCGCTCCCGGATTCGGTGCCGGTGCGGTTGGCGGATACTCGGTGCTGCGGATCGATCCGGCAATTGTCGCCACCGTTCGCCCCGGCAAGCCGCGAAAAGGAGCGGTGTTTTCCGTCAACCGGCCCTCATCGGAAGATGTCCGGGTTGGTTTTGGCGATTAGTTCAGGCGCTCGACAACGGTAGTTATCGATCAGCATCCCGGAATGGATTTGCTCCGGGACGTCGAACCGCGCGCCAGTTGACCGGAACGTCGTGGCGGGCGGACAGGCGGGTTTTGCGCATCTATCTGATTGAGACTGCCGATATCTCAATCAAAGTGTTCAATGCCTTCGCCTGTGATCTTTACCCAGGAATGCGCGCGCTCTTCGTAGACTGAATAGTCCGGTTTCGGAAACTGGGGGTCCGCGAACGCTCCCACTGCTACAGCCGTCACATCGGGCATTCCGTCATGAACATAACTGACGGTTCCACCGCAATTCGTGCAGAATCGGAAAGTGCAGGCGCTGCCGTCTTCTCCAGCGCGGACATACTCCCTGAAGCTACCCTTCGTTTCGACCCGCTCGGTTGGCCAGCGAGCTTGGGCAGCAAAGGAACTGCCACTTCGCTTCTGGCAGTTCAGGCAATGGCAGACGGAGATGCGAACAGGTTCACCGTTGCAAGTGACCATTAGCTGTTCGCAGAGACATGACGCTACTCGGCTATCCATATCCCGGTCATAGCATGCGCGGGCGTGGAGCGTTAAGTTCGTAACGACGTCGGAATTAGGCTGTCAGACTAGTCACAGCGGACCTCGGTCTCGAAGACCAAGTCCTTGCGCCCGCTGCCATGCAAAGATCCGCTAGCTTGACCTGTCTGCCTCAAACCTGCCGTTCCGGATTGTCGACCAATTCAGACATCGCAGGTCGTTCGTCGGTCCATCTGGGCTCGCCAAATGGCTACGAACTCATCCCCTGAGAGGCTTTGCCAAGTTCGACTTGGACTGCCTGGTGCGGTCGAGAAGACTCGAACTTCCACGGGCTTTCGCCCACAACGACCTCAACGTTGCGCGTCTACCAATTCCGCCACGACCGCTAAATCCGAAGGGTCAGCAAGTGCTGCACCCTTGAGGCAGGAGCGCGCCTCTAGCAAAGGGCTGGTGTTGCTGCAAGCGGCTGCAACGCGATTTCTTTCACGCCGCAGTCCTGATGGTGGATCAGCCCGGTTTCCACCCGATTTCCGCGGCTACCGCAGACTTCGGAACGTCTGTCACCGCCTCGTTGATCGTGACGCTTTCACCGGGGCTCAGTCGCCGCTTGGGCGGAACGACTTCCCAGCGATAGACGATTCGTTCGCGCGCATCGCGCATCACGATCAGGATCGAGGGCACGGAACGGTCCGCCGCGCCGACATTCGTGACCGTGCCGTTTGCCTCGAAAAATTCGGTCCCGTCGGGCAAGGTGCGGCGGGCCTGCCGGTTGGGCGGAAAATCGAGCACAAGTTCCGGGCGCGCTTCAGCAAAGGTCGCGCTGGTGGCAGGCACCCATCCCGGCAAGCCGAAGCGCCAAACCCAGGCAGTTGCTCCCAGAACGACAACCGCGAAAATCACCGCTGCGATCATCAGCAGCTTGGTGACATTGCGGCGCGGGCGAAACGGAGCGGCATGGTCGAATGTCGAGTAGTCGTCGTCATCCTGCGACCACGAGGAACCGCTCGCTGAAGCGTCGGCCGGTTGGGCAAATTCATTCGCATTGCTGCGCGACGGAGCAGGTGCAGACAGGCTTTCCGGAACGGAAACAGGTGCTTCGGGCTCAGGGGCTTGTGGTGCCGGAATTTCAGGGTCGGCGGCAGGCTCCGCTGGCTGCGCCGTCTCGACATCTGCCGTGGCTGGACTTTGCGGACCGGATTCGACTGGTTCCGGTGCAGGCTGTTGGACCTCTTCCGAACGCGATGCCGCAGGAGCCGCGCCAGCGCCAGCCATCTCCAGTTCCGGGCCTTCCTGGAACCAGCTGTGACGACATTTCGCGCAACGCACCGTGCGCCCTTCGAGCCCGATGGCATCGTCTGGCACCGCATAGCGGGTGTTGCAGGCAGGGCATGCTATGATCATGATCGTTTCGTAAAGCACGCCGCTTGTGTGGGCAGCAAGCATCGCGCCCTTTTTTCCACACTCATACGCGGCTATGGGCGCGCTATCAGCGCCAAAGTGAGCATAACTATCGCATGAGCCAGCCAGCGGGAGACGAGATCGTCCAGTTCGACAACGTCGGGCTGCGCTATGGCACTGACAAGGAAGTGCTGCGCAACCTTTCGTTCACGCTCTATCCGGGCAGTTTCTACTTCCTCACCGGGGCAAGCGGCGCGGGCAAGACCTCGCTGCTGCGGTTGCTCTATCTCGCTCAGCGGCCGTCGCGCGGAATGATCCGCATGTTCGGGTCCGATGCCATAACCTTGCCGCGCGATCGCTTGCCGATGCTCAGGCGCAGGATCGGGGTCGTGTTCCAGGACTTCCGGCTCGTCAGCCATCTGTCGGCCTTCGACAATGTGGCCCTGCCGCTGCGCGTTGCAGGGGCCAGCGAAGCCGACCTCAGGCGTCCGGTCTCGGATATGCTGGACTGGGTGGGGCTTTCCGATCGCATGGATGCCCGGCCGGCGACGCTCTCGGGCGGTGAGCAGCAGCGGGTGGCAATCGCGAGGGCTGTGATCGCGCGGCCCGAAATGCTCGTGGCCGATGAGCCGACCGGCAACGTCGACCCGGAAATGGCGGTCAAGTTGCTGCGCCTGTTCGAGGCTCTCAATGGCCTTGGCACGACGGTCGTGGTCGCAACCCACGATGTTCACCTGCTCCAGAAAGTGCCGGATTCGCTGATTATGCGGCTTAACAAGGGCCAGCTGGCGGATCCGACCGGCGCGCTTCGTTTTCCGCCACGCCGCACGGCAGGCACGGCAAGACCTGGCGGCAGCGTCGCATGAACCCGACCGAGCTTCTGGAAACGCGCATAACCGGCGCGGTGCGTGCGGTAACCGGGGCGGGCGAGCCGGAACTGGTGCCGCAATCGCGCCTCTCGGGTCCGATGCCCTGGGTGATCGCGATCATGGTAGCGATGACGGTGATCGCGCTCGCGGGCGGTCTGGCCCTGCGCAATACGGCGATGTCGGCCCAGGCCGGGCTGGAAGGCGGCCTTACCGTGCAAATCGTGGAGTCGAGGCAAAGCGAGCGCAATGCGCAAGGTGAAAGGGCAGTCGAAAGGTTGCGCAGCACGCCTGGCGTGGTCGCCGCTCGTCTGGTGCCAGACGAAGAGCTGGACCGGCTGATCGAGCCTTGGCTCGGCAGTGACGGGGGCGCCTCAAGCACGATGGCGATCCCGATTCCCGCGCTGATCGACGTGCAGCTTTCGGGCCGTGCCAGCGAGGCTCGCGTGAACGAGATCAAGGCAGCGCTTGCTTCAGTGGCGCCCGCGGCAAGGGTGGATGCGCAATCGAGCTGGCTCGAGCCGGTCTACGACGCGATTTCTTCGCTGCAATGGCTTGCCATTGCCCTCGTGTTGTTGCTGACGCTCGCTCTCGCAGCGGCTGTCCTGATGGCGGCGCGCACCGCGCTCGGCACCAACCGCGATACCATAGAGATCGTGCATCTGCTCGGCGGAACTGATGGCCAGATCGCGCGCGTGTTCCAGCGGTCGATCGGCGTCGATGCCGCTGCGGGTGGTCTGGTCGGCTTTGTGCTGGCGCTGGTCGTCATCCTGTTTCTTGGACGCCGTTTTGCCGGGCTCGGCGCTGGCCTGGTAGAGCAGGGCTCGCTCGGCTCGGCCGATTGGGTATTGCTCGCAACGGTGCCTGTGATCGCCGCGATCCTTGCCATGGTCACTGCGCGCTTCACCGTGATGCACGCGCTGCGCAAGATGCTATAGGCACGCAGGTGTTTCGCAGGTTCATCTCACTTCTGGCGCTTTGCTGGCTCCTTGGCTTTGCATGGTTCGCCATGTTCCTGCCCCAGCCTGCCGGAGACGAGCGCACCGACGCAGCGGTCGTCTTCACTGGCGGCGAGGGGCGAATTCCGCGTGGACTTGAGGTGCTGGACCGCAAGCAGGCTCCGCATCTGTTCATTTCTGGCGTGGACCGTGAAGTGAAGCCCGGCGAATTTCGCGCGGAGTACGACATTTCGTCCGCGCGCATGAAGTGCTGCGTGACTCTCGGCTATGCATCGGTCGATACCCGCGGCAACGCTGCGGAAACAGCGGCCTGGCTCAGGCAGCGCAAGGCGCGTTCGGCGCGTCTCATTACGTCGGACTGGCACATGCGCCGGGCTGCACTCGAACTTGAAGGGGCGGTGCCCGACGATTTCAGGATCGTGAGAGATGCCGTGCCGACCCAGCCGAAGCTGGAAACCCTGTTCAAGGAATATCACAAGTTTCTGGCTCGCGGCCTGGCGCGGCTCTGGGAAGGGTGATGCGCAAGTGGGCGTGATCAGCCTGGTGCGCTCGGCGCTGTTCTATGTCGTGTTCTATCTCGGCTCCGTGTTTCTGGTGCTTTCCGCGCTTGTGGCATTTGCCCTTGGGCACGAAGCGCTTCGGCGGGTTTGTGACGGCTGGTCGAACTATCACCGGCTGTGTACGCGCGTACTGCTCGGGATCCGGGTCCGCATCGAAGGGCAGATACCAAGCGGCAGGGTACTCGTTGCCATGCGTCACGAGAGTTTCTTCGAGGCGATAGACCTTCCCACAGTGCTATACCGGCCAGGCGTCTTCGCGAAGATCGAACTGATGCGGATTCCTGTCTGGGGACGGCTCGGTTCTGCCTACGGTCTGGTCGGGGTGGAGCGGGAGAGCGGAGCAAAGGCGCTTCGTGCCATGGTAGCCGCGGCTCGCCGTCTTCAGGGCGAGGGGCGCATCCTCGCCATTTTTCCCGAAGGCACGCGTGTTCCACATGGCAAGGCAGCCCCGATCCAGTCGGGCTTTTCTGGCCTCTACAAGCTGCTTGGCTGCCCTGTCGTGCCAGTCGCGGTGGACAGCGGTCCGCTCTATCACCGCTGGATCAAGCGTTCGGGCACCGTGACCTACCGTATTGGCGAAACGATTCCGCCGGGCCTGCCTCGCGGCGAAGTCGAGGAACGCGTCGCGGCAGCCATTCAGGCGCTCAACTGATCGGGAGCGTCAGGCCGCCTCGACGGTAACTTGCTGGCGATTGAGGATCGCTGTGCCGTAGCTGGTCAGGAACGAAACGTCGGCTGCGTCTCTGCCTACGCCGATCTTTGCCATCTGGTCTGCGCGGGACATGTCGGTGGCATCGACCAGATACCAGCATCCATCCAGGAAGACTTCCGCGACGGCATGAAAATCCTGCGGCGTTACGCCGAGGCCGTAGACGCTGGCGAAGCGGGCAGGGATGGCGCTGGCCCGCGCCATCGTGATGAGCAGGTGCGCGAAATCGCGGCACACGCCGTGTCGGCCGACATAGGTTTCCATCGCGCCAGTCTCGGTACCGCTCGAACCCGGCGTATAGGCGATATGGTGGCCGATCCACTGGCTGAAGGCCATGATGCGTGCACCGCCTTCGAGGCCGGCGAATTCGTCATCAACGAGCGACTGGAATTCGTAGGACGGGCAATAGCGCGAAGGCAGCAGGTATTGCACCGTTTCCCCTGGCAACTGGTGAGGCGGCACTGCGCCCAGCGGCTCGATGTCGTCGATCAGCCGGTGAACCTCGACCAGACCCTCGTAGGTCACCTGCAGCTTGCCCTGATGGCGCAGCCAGATGCGGTCGCCGATGGTGTCGTGACCGGGAACGCGCGCGAAATGCTGGACCGTCGGCAAGTCAAGATGAGCTTGCAGGACGGCCTGTTCGGGAATGATCGCCGCTTCCAGTTCGAGCAGGATGTCGCAGGGATTTGGGAAGTCGTAGTCGAGTTCGGTGCGGATCGAGAGCTGCATGGTTTTCCTGAAAAGGCACGGGTTGAAAATCGTCACAATGCGCGGGAGCCGATCAGGCTCCCGGCACCGGTATTCCTGCATGAATTAAGTTACGCTTCGTGGTCGGAGCGGCCGAAATCGGGTCGGTCGTCGTCCTGCCCTTCCTCGATGATCGAGCGGCGGATTGCGCGGGTGCGCGTGAAGTGATCGAACAGGGCCTTGTCGTCACCGACCCGGATCGCGCGTTGCAGCGCGGTCAGGTCCTCGGTGAAGCGCTGGAGCATGGTGAGGACGGCGTCCTTGTTGGCAAGGAACACGTCGCGCCACATGGTCGGATCGCTCGCGGCGATTCGGGTGAAGTCGCGAAAGCCGCCTGCGGAATACTTGATTACTTCACTCTCGGTTACGTCTTCAAGGTCCGAGGCTGTCCCCACGATTGTATAGGCGATCAGGTGGGGCAGGTGGCTCGTGACCGCGAGCACGAGATCGTGGTGCGCCGCGTCCATGATTTCGACATTCGCGCCGAGCGCTTCCCAGAATTCGACCAGTGCCGTGAGTTTCAGCAGATCGGTCGCCTCGGGCGGCGTGACGATGCACCAGCGGTTGCGGAACAGGGTGGCGAAGCCGGCATCAGGTCCGGAATGTTCGGTGCCGGCGACAGGATGGGCCGGAATGATCGTGTAACCTGGCAGCGCTTCTGCCAGCGAAGCGGCGATGGACTGCTTGCACGAGCCGACATCGCTGACCAGCGCATCCTTCGGCAGAGCCGGTGCAGCTTCGCGTGCAGCCTGGCCCATGACGCCGGGCGGAACGCAGAAGATGACGAGATCGCACGACTGCACCGCCTCTGTCGGGGTATCGCAGACCTCGTGGACCAGCCCGCGTTCGCGCGCCCTTGCCCGCGTCGCCGGGTCGGCGTCGTAGCCGGTGGTGCGCGAGTCCGGCAGGTATTGCTGGACCGCAAGCCCTATCGAGCCGCCTTGCAGGCCAAGTCCAATAATCGCCACATTGGCAAAGCTCATCGCGCCGCCTCCGCCAAGGCGGCCAGCGCATCGGCAATCGCGTTCATGTCATCGCGCGCGCCGATGGTAATGCGCAGGGCTTGGGGGAGCCCCTGTCCTGGAAGCCACCGGACGATGTAGCCTGCCTGCATGAGGCCTTCGTATGCGACCTCAGCAGTC
Source organism: Novosphingobium sp. (assembly GCA_020446505.1). Lineage (GTDB taxonomy): Bacteria > Pseudomonadota > Alphaproteobacteria > Sphingomonadales > Sphingomonadaceae > Novosphingobium. The sequence goes on from JAGREN010000145.1 coordinate 11,320, forward strand.
AGCGCGCCTTCGAACAGGATCAGCACGAAGTTCGCCTCGCTCGGCAGTGGCCTCAGGCCATGATTGCCGAGGCTCTCGATTCGCTGGACGAAGTGAGCCCGCTCGGCGGCGTTGTGGATGCGGGAGCTTTCAACGAATTGTTGGTCGCCCAATGCAGCCAGAGCCATGGCCTGCCCGGTGTTCGATACGTTGAACGGCAAGCGGATACGGTTCAGCGTGGCGATCAGGGGCGGCGCGCCGGTGGCCCAGCCGATCCGCTCTCCGGCAAGACCGTAGATCTTGGAGAATGTCCGCGTGACGAGCACGTTGTCGTGCTCGGCGGCCAGCGCCATCGCCCCGTCCTCGTCCTCCTGCGCGACATATTCGCCGTAGGCCTGGTCGATCACCAGCAACACGTCTGCGGGCAGGGCGGCATGCAACCGGGCAATGTCGCCCCTGGGCAGGTAGCTCCCGGTCGGATTGTTCGGGTTGGCGATGAACACCACGCGGGTGCGCCCCATGACGAGGGCCAGCAAGGCATCGACGTCGGTGCCGAAGTCGGCATCGGGCGCGACGACCGGGGTGGACCCGCAACGGCGCGCGGCAATGTCGTAAACCGAGAAACCGTACCGAACGTAGATCACCTCGTCGCCCGGTCCGGCATAGCCTTGAGCCGCGAGGTTGAGCAGCTCGTCCGAGCCTGCGCCCATCGCGATCCGGTCTGGATCGATGCCATGCAGCGCGCCGATTGCCTCGCGAAGGGCAGTGCTGCCGGGATCGGGATAGAGCGAAGCCGCTGCGGCATCTCTGGCCGCAGCAAGCGCGGACGGGCTGGTACCCAGCGGGTTCTCGTTGGCCGATAGCTTGATGAGCTTCCTGCCGTCAGAGCCCGTGCTCTTGCCCGGAACATAGGCGTGAATCGCCTCGATCCAGGGTTTGGGCTGAGGTCCGGTGAAAAGGGCGGCTGTATCGGTCATAGCGGGCGCGCTTTAGCTGTTACCTGCGCCAAACTAAAGCCCAAGGCGCAAGCCCTGAGATTGACAGGCGAAAAGGCAGCCCCCAAGTGCCGCAAAGTCATGTCCGCCGCCATTCCCACACAGAGCGAAACGCTCACCTTGCAAGCCGCGTTGCCGCTCGATTGCGGCCGCTCGCTGGATGGGGTGCAGGTTGCCTACGAGTCCTATGGCAAACTCAATGAAGCGCGCGACAACGCGATTCTGATCGCTCATGCCCTGACCGGCGACCAATATGTGGCAAGTCCGCACCCGATCACGGGCAAACCGGGTTGGTGGGTGCGCATGGTCGGCCCCGGTCTGCCGATCGATACCGATCGCTATTTCGTGATCTGCGCCAATGTCCTTGGCAGTTGCATGGGATCGACCGGGCCTGCCAGCCTCGATACGGACGGCAATCCCTATGCCATGCGCTTTCCCGTCATCACCATTCGCGACATGGTGCGCGCGCAGGTCGCTCTGCTCGATTCGCTCGGGATCAAGCGGCTCCATGCCGTGGTCGGTGGCTCGATGGGTGGGATGCAGGCGCTCTCGCTCGCCGCGAACTTTCCCGAGCGGACGGCTGCGGCGCTCATCATCGCTTCGACCGCGCGCCACTCGGCGCAGAACATCGCCTTCCACGAGGTCGGGCGGCAGGCGATCATGGCCGATCCCGTATGGCGGGGAGGGGACTACTACGCCCACGGCAAGGGGCCGGAAAAGGGTTTGTCGGTCGCGCGCATGGCGGCGCACATCACCTACCTTTCCGAAGCGGGCCTGACCGACAAGTTCGGCCGAAACCTGCAGGACCGCAGCGAAAAGACGTTCGGCTTCGACGCCGACTTCCAGGTGGAGAGCTACCTGCGCCATCAGGGCATCGCCTTCACCGACAGGTTCGATGCCAACTCCTATCTCTACATCACCCGCGCCATGGACTACTTCGACCTTGCCGAGGAACATGGCGGCATGTTGGCCAATGCCTTCGCGAAGTCCGACGCGCGCTTCTGCCTCGTCAGCTTCGATACCGACTGGCTCTATCCGACCGCCGAATCGCGCCACATTGCCCATGCGCTGAACGCCGCAGGCAAGCCGGTCAGCTTCATGGAACTGTCTGCGCCTTTCGGACACGATTCCTTCCTGCTCGATGTCCCTGCACTCGACAGGGTGATCGAAGGGTTCCTCAAGCAATGAGTGCGCTTCGCCCCGACCTTGCCGTGATCGCGCAGAATGTCGCACCGGGCAGCAGCGTGCTCGATGTCGGGTGCGGCGATGGCGCGCTGATGCTGGCGTTGCGAGACGAGCGGGGCTGCGATGCGCGCGGGCTCGAAATCGACCCTGCCAATGTCGCCGAATGCGTCGCGGCGGGCCTTTCAGTGATCCAGGGCGATGCCGATACTGACCTTGCCTTCTATCCTGACGGGGTGGTCGATTACGCGATCCTCAGCCAGACGCTCCAGACAACGATGCGGCCGCGGATCGTGCTTGAGGAATTGCTGCGTATCGGCCGCAAGGCCTTCGTCAGCTTTCCCAATTTCGCGCACTGGCGGGTGCGGCTTTCTCTGCTGATGGGCGGCCGCATGCCGGTGACGCCGCAATTGCCGATTGCCTGGTACGAGACGCCCAACATCCATTTCTCGTCGATCGACGATTTCCGCGCGCTGGTCGGCGAGATGGGCGTGAAGGTCGAGGACGCATGGTTCCTGTCCGGCAACGAACGGCGCAGCGCGGCGGCGGCGAACCTGCGCGCCGAACACGCGGTGTTTCTGCTCTCGAAGTAATCAGCGCGACGCGTCGTTGACCAGAAGCACGCTGTCATCGCGGGCAAGGCACCACAGGCTGAGGCCAGCCGCCTTGGCTCGCTCCACTGCCATCGTCGTGGGCAGCGATACGGTGACCAGGCTGGTCGCTCCGCATCGCACGGTCTTCTCCACGATCTCGTAGCTGCATCGGGCGCTCGAAAGCACGAAGCCGCCTGCCATCGTGCGGCCCTCGCGCGCCAGGGCCCCGATGAGCTTGTCGAGAGCGTTGTGCCGCCCGACATCCTCGCGAACGCACTGGAGCCTGCCCGCCGAGTCGGCCCAGGCGGCGGCATGGGCCGCGCCAGTTTCGGCGGCCAGAGGCTGGTGCTGGTCGAGCGTGCCAAGAGCGGCAAAGATTGCCGTGCTTACGATCCGGTCATGCGCTGCGACTCTTGGCAGCGGCTTTGCCAAAGCCTCAAGATTTTCGATGCCGCACAGGCCGCAACTCGATTCCGCCACGCGCGTGCGGACCCTTTCGCTCATCTGCTCCGCGCCCAGCCCGGCCAGCGAACTACGCACGATCCAGCCAAGATCGGTCTGGGCCACCGCGACATCGAGCACGTCGGCGGCGCTACCGGCCAGACCTTCGCTCAGCGCGAAGCCTGTCGCGAAATCCTCGAGATTCTGCGGGCTGGCCATCATCACAGCGTAGGACAGGCCGTTGAATTCGAGCGCGACCGGCTCTTCGGCAATCCAGCGCCGCTCGACAGGCTCGCGCGTTCCGTCCGGGAAGACTTCCAGCGTCTTGCTCACGCGGTCGGTTGCCTTGGTCATGCACTTCGTCATAAGCATGAACCGTTTCGCGGCAAGGAAAGAGCGGTGTTCAGCGCCGGGACAGCCATCTTCTGCCAAAAGCGCGAACCCATCGACTGCACATTCGAAGGTAGGCTTATGCGACGCATTGCTCCCGTTATTGCAGCTACGGCCCTCGTTGCCGCTATCACACCCCTTCAGGCCGCGGCGAAGGACGAACCTGCCAAGCGAGGCGGAGCCGCCGAGGTTGCCGAAAAACTCAACGATCCGATGACCCAGTATGCCGTTGCCGGAATGATCTCGGCGATGAGCAAGGCTCTGCTTGAAATGCCTGTCGCGCCGATGATCGAGGCGGTCGAGCAGGCCAGCGGCAGGCGTGTCGGCAACCTGCCGCGCGATGCGCGAGTCGCCGATCTGGCTGGCACTAGTCAGGACGAGGCGCGCGAAAAGATCGTCGAGCATGTCCCGCGCGCGATGGCTGCGCTTGGTGCAATGGCCGGAGCTGCCGAAACCATGATGCCCGAACTGGAACGCATGGCGCGTAGCTGGCGCGAGTCTCTTCCGAAACGCTGACAAGTCTGCGGTTTCGCGATTTTATCCACCTTATTTCGTTGTCTCGCTCCGGACGCCGGACTGGACGCTGCGCGCCTGCTTCGGCAGTAACGCCGTCATGTGGCAGCTATACCAGTTTCCGCTCTGCCCGTTCAGCCGCAAGCTCCGCCTGCTGATGAGCGAGAAGGGCATCGGCTATGAAATGTGGCGGGAAAACCCCTGGGAGCAGCGGGACGAATTCCTGCAGATGAACCCGGCCGGCCATACGCCCGTGCTGGTCGATCCCGAGCGCGACCTGACCCTGTCGGACAGCCGGGCGATCTGCGAATATTTCGAGGAAACCGTCGAGAAGAGCCCGCTCATTTCGGGTACTGCGGCCCAGCGCGCGGAAGTCCGCCGCCTGATCGCGCTGTTTGACGAGGTGTTTTACGAGGCCGTGACTGCGCCGTTACTGCTTGAGCGGATGAAGAAGCGGCTCAAGATCGACAGACGCCCGCCCGATTCGGGCCTGTTGCGCGATGCGATGCGGCTCGCTCACGAATATCTCTATTACGTCGATTACCTGATCGACAACCGGCCCTGGCTGGCAGGCTCTACCCTCACGCTCGCGGACCTGACTGCCGCCGCGCAGATCTCCGTGGCGGACTATCTCGGCGGGCTCGACTGGTCGACCCACGAGCAGGCGCGAAGCTGGTATATGTGGATCAAGTCGCGACCGAGCTTCCGTCCGCTGCTTTCGGAACGGATGGAAGGCATCCAGCCGCCCGATCATTACGGCCAGATCGACGGCTGAATCATCGTTGTGGGTTGCCGCTCAGGCGCCTTGAGCAGCGCCGAAGCGGCCATGCTTGCGATAGCGCACCATCCAGCGATCGAGAAACAGGCCGAGCGGACGCGGCGTCATTCCCAGTTGCTTGAAGCCCGGCAATTTCCTCGAAACTACGTTGCCTGCCTTGAGCAGGGCAAACTGATCGGAAGTGATCGGCGCACCGGGAAGCCAGCCAGTCACGGCGGCGAATGCGGCAGAAACCGCGTCGGGCAGTTCAATGAAGCCGCGCTTGCGGTTCTGGGCATGGGCAATGCGCTGGTTGAGGTCGAGCATGGAGATCACCTCGGGGCCGCCCAGTTCGAACGTCTTGCCGTCCCACTTGCCCGGCTCTGAAAGGATCGTTCCGATAGCTGCAGCGGCATCGTCGACGAAGACCGGCTGCAGTTTGGCTTCCGGTCCGAACACCGGCAGGACCGGAAACATCGAGATCAGACCTGCGAACATCTGCACGAAATTATCGTCCGGCCCGAACACCAGCGAAGGCCGCACAATCGTCGCCGCTGGAAAAGCGGAGCGCACCGCTTCCTCGCCCTCTGCCTTGGTGCGCGCATAGTCGATGCGGGATCCCGCATCCGCCCCGATCGCCGAAACGTGGACGAACGCCTGCAAACCTGCGTCTGTCGCCGCTTTCGCGATGCGCCCGGCGCCCTCGCCCTGCAACGAATCCAGATCGCCGTCGAACGCGCCTACGAGGTTCACGGCCATGTCTGCCCCGGCGAGCGCCGGGCCCAGCTTTTCGGGCCGGGTCACGTCGCAGCGCACGAAGGTAATCTGTCCGAGATTGCCCAGCGGCTTGAGGCTGAATGCACGCTCCGGATGGCGGCTCGCCACGCGCAGCCGCGCGCCGCACGACAGCAGCTCCTGGGCGAGGTGCCGTCCGAAGAAGCCGCTGCCCCCGAACATGGTCACGACCTTTCCGGAAAGAGCCTCGCTGTCCGTAATGCTCATGATTCGCTGCGATCCCTGGCTAGCGCCGCCAACCACCGCCATTGCGGGATTCGCGGGACTGTTGCTCGAAGACTGCGCCTTTGCACAACCGGACGATGGCTGGCAACCGGCGATGAGAGCAGGTGTACGCTTGCGGCGTTGACATTGCCGACGCAGGGCCGTAATCGCGCGCTCCTGCCAAGGCGCAGCGGACATGCCGTTGCGCGAAAAGTGTGCCCAGATGGCGGAATTGGTAGACGCACCGTCTTCAGGTGGCGGCGCTCGCAAGGGCGTGGAGGTTCGAGTCCTCTTCTGGGCACCA
>JAGREN010000019.1 GCA_020446505.1 Novosphingobium sp.
TTGCCGTAGCGCAGGTTGTCGCGCGCGTTCGCGGCGAACAGCACGCCCTCCTGCGGCACCAGCGCCATGCGCCGTCGCACCTCGGCCGGGTCGGCGGAGGCCAGCGGCACTCCGTCGAGCTTTATCGTGCCTGCCTGCGGATCGTAGAACCGCTCCGCAAGCTGGAACAGAGTCGACTTGCCCGCGCCCGAGGGGCCGACGATAGCAACCGTCTCGCCCGGCTCGACCTTGAGCGTGAACTGGGAAAGCGCGGCAACCTCCGGGCGCGCCGGATAGCGGAAAGTTACGTTCTCGAACGCAATCTGGCCGCGTGGCGGCTCCGGCAGCGCGGTCGGCCTAGACGGAGCGGCGATCACCGGCCTTTCTGCCAGCAGTTCGCTCAGGCGGCTTGCCGCGCCCGCTCCACGCACGAGATCGCCGTAAACCTCGGTAAGCGCGCCGAACGATCCGGCGACCAGCCCGCCGGTAATGACGAAGGCCGCAATCGTGCCGCCGGATATCGTCCCGCTCGCGACATCCAGCGCGCCGCGCCACATCAGCAGCGTGATCGCGCCAAAGATCAGGAAAATGACGACGGCAGTCATCACCGCGCGGATCGTGAAGCGCCGCTTTGCCGTCTCGAAGGTGCGCTCGACGACACCGGCAAACCGGTCTTCCTCGCGCTCTTCCTGATTGAAAGCCTGAACCACGCCCACAGCGCCGAGCACCTCGGTCGTGATCGCGCCGATGTCGGCGATCCGGTCCTGGCTGGCGCGGGAAACCGCCTGCAGGCGGACGCCGAACAGATAGATCGGCAAGATCACCGCCGGAATGCCGATAATCATCCCGAGCATGAGCGTGGGAGCCAGAGTGAACAGGTAGACCGTACCCACGATCGCCATGATCGCATTGCGCATCGCTACCGACACCGTGGTCCCGACGATCTGTTCGACGATGGCGGTGTCCGCCGTCATCCGCGAGGAGATTTCCTTGGGGCTGTTGATCTCGAAAAAGCTGGGCGACAGGCGCATCAGGTTGCGATTGACCGCAAGCCGGATGTCGGCAACGACCCGCTCGCCCAGCCACGACACCATGTAGAACCGGACTGCCGTTCCCAGCGCCAGGACGGCGACGATCATCAGCAGATACTGGAACCAGCGGCCAATGTCCTCGGGGTTGCCTCCGCTGGAAAACCCGCGATCGATAATGAGGCGGAATCCGGCAGGAATGGCGAGAGTCGCACTTGCCGTGACGATGAGAGCGATGCCCGCGATCGTGACCTGCGCCGGGTACCGCGCCGCCGCTGAAAACAGCATGCGCAGCGGGCCAAGGCTGCGAGAGGCCGGTTCACTGTCCGCGGGCGACAATGTGCCCGCTTCAACCGGATCGGACTGTGGGTCGTCGTCAGGATGCATGGGTGTTGCGGGGTCTCTGGCGTCCATCGCGCGTCCCCTTACAAGGTGCCGGAGCCGAGCGAAAGGGGTTGCGGCATGTCTTGCACACTCGACATCGACTAGTAACAATTAGGGTTTATTGTGCGTTGCACAAACGCTATGGCGACCCCAAATTATAGGGGGTGACCCGGAATATCGGGATTTCTCCAGACGGTCGCAGGAGATCACGAGTGCTTTATAACGCGTACGAGTTGCAGCGCACAATTCTCGGCGGGGCTGCAGCCTGGGCTTCGATCGTTTCGGAAGTCCTGACCAACCCGTCGCTTCCGATGGGATATTCGGGACTCGGCCCCATCGCTGCCTCCGCGCTCGACGTGTTCGCCCATGCCACCGCGCCGCGCGGAAAGCCTGCCTTCGGCATTGAAACGGTGAAGGTCGGTGGCAAGGTTCATGGCGTTACCGAATCGGTCGTGCTCAAAAAGCCGTTCGGCGATCTTTTGCACTTCACGCACGAGGGTATGCCCGACGGGGCGCCCAAGCTCCTGATCGTCGCACCGATGAGCGGCCACTACGCAACGCTGCTGCGCGGCACGGTTGCGCGCATGCTCGAACGCGCGGAAGTCTACATCACCGACTGGGCCGACGCGAAGATGGTGCCGCTCGACGTCGGCGTCTTCGATCTCGACGACTACATCGACTACGTCATCGAATTCCTCGAATTCATCGGGCCGGGAACCCATGCGCTCGCCGTGTGCCAGCCCTCGGTGCCGACCTTTGCCGCCACGGCCGTTATGGCCGGACAGGGCAACCCCTGCCGCCCGGCCTCGCTCTCCATGATGGGCGGCCCGATCGACACGCGCGAATCGCCGACCACGGTAAACGACGTGGCGATGCAGCGGCCGATCAGCTGGTTCGAGCATACGGTCGTCGCCACCGTGCCGCTCACCTATCCCGGCGCGGGCCGCAAGGTCTATCCCGGTTTCCTGCAGCTTGCCGGCTTCATGTCGATGAACCTCGGCGCGCACCTGATGAGCCACTATGCGATGTTCAAGCATCTCGTGGTCGGCGACGAGGAAAGTGCAGAGGCGACCAAGTCGTTCTATGACGAGTACCGCTCGGTCTGCGACATGACTGCCGAGTTCTACCTCCAGACCGTCGAGACCGTGTTCCAGCAGCACGCCTTGCCGAAGGGTGAATTCGTCCATCGCGGCAAGGTCATCGACCTCGGCGCGATCAAGGACACCGCGATTCTCGCCATCGAAGGCGAACGCGACGACATCTCGGGTCTCGGCCAGACCAAGGCTGCTCTCAAGGTGACGCCGAACCTGCCGGAAGCGAAGAAGAAGTACTTCATGGCCCCGAATGTCGGCCACTACGGCATCTTCAACGGCCGCAAGTGGCGTGACGAAATCGCCCCCGTGGTCGAGCAATGGCTGGTCCAGCATCAGCGCAAGGCAAGGCTCAAGGCCGCAGCCTGATTTTCGCCATTCCGCCTGATGGCTCGCTGGTATGGCATTTTTAGCCAGCAGCGGTTATATTCGTGACATGACTGTCGCGATCAACAGGCGAGCCATGCTTGCTGGAGGCGCTGCTGCCAGTGCTTCCCTGCTCCTGCCTGCGCGCGCTGCACGCGCGGCAACGGTCACTTCGCTGACGCCTTACGAACGGCGCGTCGCTGACGTCGCGATCCGGCAGCAGAGCCGGATGGTCGGCCAGATCTGGCAGAAGGACAACGTCGGCATTGCCGATTTCGCACTGCCTTCGTGGAAGCCGCGCATGCACCTTGTCGACATGCAGGCCGGAACGGTGCGGTCGTTCCTGCTCGCCCACGGCAAGGGCTCGGACTTCGAGCATGACGGTTGGCTCAAGCGATTCTCGGACGAACCGGGTTCGGAAGCGACTTCGCGCGGCGCTTTCCGCACGGACGACTGGTATACCGGCAAATATGGCGTCTCGCTGCGGCTGGCGGGCCTCGATCCCGACAATTCGACCGCGCTCGAACGCCTCATCGTCATCCACCCGGCCTGGTATGCCGAGGCCGACATGATCGAGAAATGGGGCAAGCTCGGGCGCAGTTCCGGCTGCTTCGCGCTTGGTCGGCAGGACTATGCCGATACCCTGATGAGCCTCTATGGAGGCCGCCTGCTGTTCGCTGACAGGATTGGTGAGGGCTAGCGCCCCGCTGATCGACAGTTACGATACACAGTGTTACAGAACTTTTCATGTCAGTCAGCTTGATCGCCGCACGCAACGATCCGCCGCAGGACGCGCGCCAGGTCCGTTCCCGCAATGCCTTGCGCGGAGCCCTGCTCGCGCTTCTGCACGAAACCGCCTTCGACCAGATCACGATTCGCGAAATCTCGGCGCGGGCCGGGACCGGATATGCCACGTTCTTCCGACACTATCCGACCAAGGAAGCCTTGCTGGGAGACATTGCCTCGGATGAAATCGCCGAGCTGATGGCAAAGACCGGCCTGATGATGTCGGGGCCGAAGCGGTTCGGCTCGATCCTCGAACTGTGCAATTTCGTCGATGCGCACCGCAAGTTGTGGACGGCGCTGCTGACCGGCGGCGCTGCGGGCCTCGTGCGCGAAGAGATCATGCGCCAGGTCGGCGATCTTGGCGATGAACGCCAGTGCCCGGACTGGCTGCCGCCCGACCTTGCGCGGCGCGTAGGCGTCTCTTCGGCCATCGACGTGCTGGTGTGGTGGCTGGAACAGCCCAAGCCCTATACGTCCGAACAGGTCGCCGTGATCCTCGACCGGCTGGTGATAGGCCCGATCGTCGACGGGCTGGTGCCGGGCACCGGTTCGCTTCCGGCCTGATGTTGCGATCCCTGCCATGGACGACACCGCGACCCTGATTCCTCCTTCGCTGGCCGATGCCGACTGGCCCACTTTCGGCTGGCAGGTCGACATACGTCCGGCTCTGGCCGAGGCACTGGCGGCAGGCCGCCCGGTCGCGCTTGCCACGCTCTACAAGGTCGAGGGCAGCGCGCCGCGCGGTCCCGGCGCGCAGATGCTGTTCGACGGAGAAAGGGCGACCGGCTATTTCTCCGGCGACTGCATCGAAGGCGACGTCGCCCGCCATGCCGCCGAAGTGCTTGCCACAGGCGAACCGCGCCACCTGCATTACGGCCTCGGCAGCCCGTGGATCGACATCCGCCTGCGCTGCGGAGGGGCGCTGCACATTTTCGTCGAGCGCGTCGCCCATGACAGCGAGGCCGCACGGGCTCTGCTTGCGCGCGGCGAGGCACGGCGCAGCTGCGCATGGCATAGCGACGGCATTCGGCAGCACGTCATCGAGGCCACTGGCTCCGCTTCGTCCTTCACGCAGGAGCCGTTCAGCCTGACCCGCCGCTACGACCCGGCTCCGCGTGTGATCGTCTCGGGCGGCGATCCCGGCGCGCTCGCCATGGCGCAAATGGCGATGATCGCCGGGTTCGAAACGATACTGGTGCGCCCCGGCGGACCCGATGCGCCGCCGCCCTTCCCCGTTTCGCGCTATCTGCGCGGCGAACCGGAGGAGGCTCTGGCACAGATCGGCATCGACGGCTGGACCGCCTATGTCGGCGCGACTCACGAAGACCACCATGACCTTGGCGGCTGTCTCGCAGCCCTGCGTGGGAAAGCGGCATGGGTCGGCATGATCGGCGCACGCTCGCGGGCCGAGGGGAGGCTTGCCGCCCTGCGTGCCTCTGGCGCGAGCGAGGAGGAACTGGCGCGGCTCCACCTGACGCCCGGCAATCCCGCGCTCGGCAAGGCTCCGTTCGAGGTCGCGACCGGCATCCTCTCCGACGTGATGCAGGCTTTCGCCCGGATCGGCGCGCAGGCGTGACACTGGCGGCGATCGTGCTGGCGGCAGGCTCCGCCAGGCGGTTCGGCAGCGACAAACTTTCAGCTCAGCTGGATGGAGAACCGCTGGTCCGCCACGCGATCCGCGCCGCACGATCCGCTCCCGTCGGACAGGTCATTGTCGTCGCGCGCGATGGCCTTGCCATCGGCGACTGGCCGGGCGCGCCCGAAGTGCATCGGGTCAGCATCGTTAGCGATGCCATGTCCGCCTCTCTCAAGGCGGGGATTGCCGCTGCCGGAGAGGTCGACGGCGCATTCGTGTTTCTCGGCGACATGCCGCGCATTCCGCATGCCGTAGCTGGTGAACTTGCACAGGCACTGGGAGAAAACTGGGCTGCGGTGCCTCGCCATCAGGGCCACGCAGGCCATCCGGTCCTCTTGTCCGCGCGAAGTTTCGCCGAGATAAAGCAACTCACGGGGGATGCGGGCGCGGGCAAATTGCTGAAACAGCGCGATGACGTCGTCTATGTCGACTGCGACGATCCGGGCGTACTGTTCGATGTTGACCGGCCTCAAGACCTGACCAGAGCCTAGGCCCGGCCGGTTTCCGGCGAAAGCTGCGAGGGGTCGATGCCCTCTGATCGCCAGGTCGCCATCCAGCGCGCCTCCACTCCCGTATCGAACAGGATTTCCGGCTTGCCCTCTGCCGCGTACCAGCCGTGGCGCTGCATCTCGCCTTCGAGTTGCCCCGGCCCCCATCCCGCATAGCCCAGCGCGATCAGCCACTGGCTCGGCCCGCGGCCTTCGGCAATTGCCCGCAGCACGTCGAGCGAGGAGGACAGCGCGCACATCGGCTGCACCTCGATCGTGTCGACGCCCGCCCAGTCGGTCGAGTGCAGCACGAAGCCGCGTCCCGGCTCGACCGGCCCGCCGTGATGGATCGCGCAGTCGGGCGCGACACCCGGATCGATCTCGAGTTCCTTGAACAGGGCATGGAGCCGCACGCCATCGCGCAAGTGCCCGACATCGATGCCGAGCGCGCCGTTCTCGTCGTGGACGCACATGACGTTGACGCTACGCGCAAATCTTTCGTCGAACATTCCGGGCATGGCCAGCAGGATGCGACCGGACAGGTACTGCGGTTCTTCCATCGGGATCGAGTCTAAGCCTTTATCGACGGTCGGCAAGCGACTTGCGGCCTGCGCCCAGCCCGGTCTATCGCGCCTGCGCGCCCGGCTTTCGCTCCGGGCCAAGGAGTGACCATGCCTGACCTGTTCGAGCTTCCCCCGCCCCCTGTCATCGCCATGGCGGACAGCGAAGCGAAGTTCCCGGTGGGACGCATCTTCTGCGTCGGACAGAACTACGCCGCCCATGCCCGCGAACTCGGGTTCGAGCCGCAGCGCGACGCGCCGATCTGGTTCACCAAGTCGCCTGCCGCGGTATGCCTGTCCGGGTCGACCATTGCCTATCCGCCCGGCACGGAAAACTGCCACTACGAAGTCGAACTGGTCGTCGCGGTTGGCAAGCAAGCGTTCCGTATCGGAGTCGATGACGCGCTATCGGTCGTGATCGGTTACGGCGTCGGCCTCGACCTCACGCGCCGCGACTTGCAGAACAAGGCGCGCGGACAGGGCCATCCGTGGGATACCGGCAAGGACTTCGAGAACGCGGCCGTGCTCGCCCCGCTGACGCCTGCGCCCGAGTTCGGTGTCCCGGAAAGGCAAGGCATCACCCTCACCCGGAATGGCACGATCAAACAGCAGGCGAGCCTCACGGAACTGATCTGGTCGGTGCCGGAACTGATCGCCGATCTTTCGCGCATGTATCACCTCGCGCCCGGTGACCTGATCTTCACCGGCACGCCCGCAGGCGTCGGTCCGATCGCGCCGGGAGACAGGCTGGTCGGCTCCATCGACGGGCTGACGGACCTGACGCTGACCATCGGCGAGGCGGAATAAGCACGGTGAAACAAGCGATTGCTCTCGTCAGCGCAGCTGGGCTTGCGGTCTGTCTGAGCCACGTCCCGGCCCACGCACAGGACAGCGAGCAGAGGCGCGAGATCGTCGTCACCGGCCACGGCCTTGGCGACACGCCGGCGACGCCAGCCTACCGTAGCGACAATCTGGATCGGGAAACCATCGTATCGAGCGCGTCGGGCCGGATCGAGGACGTGCTTGCCAATGTCGCGGGCTTCCAGCAGTTCCGCCGCTCCGACAGCCGCTCCGCCAACCCTTCGGCACAGGGCGTCACCCTGCGCGCGCTCGGCGGCAATGCCACCAGCCGCGCACTGGTGCTGCTCAACGGCGTGCCGATGGCGCATCCGTTCTTCGGCTACATCCCGCTGAGCGCGATTGCGCCCGAGCGCCTCGGCTCAGTGCGCGTCACTCACGGCGGCGGCGCGGGCGCGTTCGGCTCCGGCGCGGTATCGGGCACCATCGAACTGACCAGTGCGGGACCGGACACGCTCGGCCCCTGGCAAGGTTCGGCCCTGGTCAACGACCGGGGCGAGAGCGAGATTTCCGCTCTGGCGGCTCCACGTCTCGGATCAGGCTATGCTGTCGCCTCGGCACGTTGGGACAGGGGACGGGGCTTCTACACCACGCCGCGCGACCAGCGTGTTGACGCCACTTCCCGCGCTGCCTTCGACAGCTGGTCCACCGCCCTGCGCGCCGTCGCGCCGCTGGGCGATATGACCGAGCTGCAATTCGGCGGCTTGTTGTTCGACGACAAACGGACCCTGCGCTTCGACGGCGCGGATTCGACCTCCAGCGGGCAGGACGCGAGTGTCCGGATCGTCCATCGCGGGGACTGGCAGCTGGATGCCCTCGCCTATGTCCAGGCCCGCGATTTCAGCAATGTCGTCATTTCCTCGACCCGCTTTACCAAGGCCCTGGACCAGCGGGCCACGCCGTCCACGGGCCTGGGGGGCAAGCTGGAGATCCGGCCACCGCTTGGCGATGGGCAGGTGATGCGAATCGGCGCGGACGTAAGGATCGCGGACGGACGCATGGAGGAAGAGGCCTTCAACGCGGTGACCGGCGCGCGCACCGCGATCCGCACGGCTGGAGGCCGCACCAGCGATCTGGGAATCTACGGCGAGCTCGACTGGACGCTGGGCGACGTGATTGTCACCGCTGGCGCGCGGGCCGACCGCTGGTCCATAACCGGTGGCTATTTCGACGCACAGAACGGTGCGGGGACGCTGGTCTCGTCCGAGACATTCGCGGACCGCTCCGGCTGGGACGCTTCATTCCGGGGCGGCGCGCTGTGGCGGGCAAGCGACAGCGTCTCGCTGCGGGCCGTGGGCTATACCGGCCTCAGGCAACCCACGCTCAACGAACTCTATCGCCCCTTCGTGGTGTTCCCGGTCGAGACCCGCGCCAACGCCGCCTTGAAGAACGAACGGCTCGAAGGATTCGAGGCGGGAATCGATCTCTCGAGCGGCGACAGTCTCCACCTTTCGCTCACCGCTTTCGAAAACCGGCTCAGGAACGCGATTGCCAACGTCACCATCGGCACCAACCTGCGGCAGCGGCAGAACGTGGATGCCATCCGCGCGCGCGGTATCGAGGCTGCCGCCTCGCTGCAAAGCGGCGACTGGTCGGCAACAGGCTCGCTCGCATACACCGATGCCGAAGTGCAGGGCAGCGGCGCGGCTGCCGCTCTCGATGGCCTGCGCCCCTCGCAAGTGGCAAGGATTGCCGCGAGCGCGACACTGGCCTGGCAGCCCCGCCAGAACTGGCGCCTTGCGACAACCCTGCGCCACACCGGCAAGCAGTTCGAGGACGATCTCGAAACCGACGTGCTGCCTGCCGCCACCACGCTCGACGCCTATGCCGAAGTTCCGCTTGGCGGCTGGTTCGCGCTCGTCCTGCGCGGCGAGAACCTGACCGGCGAGCGAATCGTCACCCGCAATCAGGCAGGCTCGCTCGATCTGGGGACACCACGCACGGTCTGGGTCGGCCTGAAATTGCGCGGCGGACGCTGACAGGATAGAGCCGCACCATGTCCCGCCTCACAGTCAACGAGCGCCCGGTCGAATTCCGCATGGACCCGCAGACCCCGCTGCTGTGGGCGCTGCGCGATGCCGCCAACCTGACCGGCACGAAGTACGGATGCGGCAACGGCGACTGCGGCGCCTGCACGGTGCTGGTCGATGGCGAGGCCCTGCGCTCCTGCCTCATCACGCTCGCCGAATGCGAGGGCCGTTTCGTCACCACCATCGAAGGCCTGTCGCATGACCGCTCGCACCCGGTGCAGCAGGCGATGGTTGCCGAACAGGCGATCCAGTGCGGCTTCTGCACGCCCGGCATCGTCATGGCCGCCGCCGCCCTGCTCGCCCGCAATGCCAGCGCCAGCGAGGACGACATCAAGGCGGCCGTGCCGAACCTGTGCCGATGCGGCGTCTATCCACGCCTCGTCCGCGCCGTGCAGCGGGCTGGCCGCGTCATGCTGCGCGAGGAGACGATCAGCGCCGCCCCCGCACCGGGCATCGCGCCCGAAGACGCAGCCGGGGCGGTACCTGCCATGCGGCCGCGATGACCATCGCGCCCCGTCGCGCCTTTTGCTCCGGGTCCGATTGAATTTTCCGGTCGGAGACCTATTGAAGGCGCACCGATTCAGCGTGATAGGAGACGCGGCACATGAAGGCGACGATCTGGCACAATCCGAAGTGCGGCACCTCGCGCAATACTCTGGCGATCCTTGAGGAAACGCCGGGCGTCGAGGTCGAGGTGATCGAATATCTCAAGACGCCGCCAGGTGCGGACAAGCTCGCGCAACTCTATCGCGACGCCGGGATCACGCCGCAGCAGGGCCTGCGCATCAAGGGCACCGATGCCGAAGAACTCGGCCTGCCACAGGCCGACGACGCCACGGTTCTCGCTGCCATGGCGAGCGAACCGATCCTGATCGAGCGGCCTCTGGTCGAGACTGACAAGGGCGTTCGTCTTTGCCGCCCCAAGGAAACCGTCCACGAAATACTCTGACCGTCAGGGGACAGTTGGCTTGCATTGAACCGGCTAATCTGTAACGCCCGAAGCCGCTCGACAATTGACTGCAACCACGCGGGGTTTCCCTTCAGCATGACAGGTACAGAGCTTGCCCGGCGGGCCTTGCCGCAACGCTTGGGCACCAGGATCAAGCGGACATTCGGGGCCTGGGGCGTATTTTTCGAGGGCTTTCTCAAGCATCCGGTGATGGTCGGCTCGATCATCCCGTCCTCGCGCTTCACGATTGCCAAGATGCTCGATCCGGTGGACTGGGACGAGTGCCGCCTGTTCGTCGAATATGGCCCCGGCGTCGGCACCTTCTGCCAGCCCGTGCTCGACAAGCTGCGCCGCGATGGCGCGCTGATCGTGATCGACACCAACCCGATGTTCATCGACTATCTGCGCAAGACCATCGCCGACAGCCGGTTTACCGCCGTTCTGGGCAGCGCGGAGAACGTGCGCGAAATCATCCGCGAACATGGCCACGAGCACGCTGACTACGTCCTGTCCGGCCTGCCGTTCTCGACCCTGCCCGACGGTGTCGGCCCGGCCATTGCCAAGGCCACGCATGAGGCGCTGCGCCCCGGCGGCGCGTTCCTGGTCTACCAGTTCTCGGCCCGCGCGCGCGATTTCATGGCGCGCCACTTCAAGCGCATCGACCACGGGTTCGAGGCGCTGAACATTCCGCCCTGCCGCCTCTACTGGGGCTGGAAGGACAGCCCGGACGAGAGCTGAGCCCTACTCGAAGGTTTCGCGCACCGAATCTGCCGATGGACCGGCCAGTTGCCTGTGCGCCGCAGCGACAATCGCCACGAAATAGAGCGCCATCACTGCGTTGAGCGCGGATGACACGACCGCGCCCGTAACCTCGCCACCGTGAGCGCCGCCCACCAGCGAGGCGACGATGCCGATCACGGCCGTCACCACCGAAATCACCACCAGAAACACGACCAGCACCAGCAGGTAGAATACGGCAAGGCGCATGGAATTGCCGCTGGTCAGCGCCCATGAACGCTTGAGCGCGGCGACCGGGTTGCGTTCGCCTTCCACGGCGATGACCGGCGCGACCAGCGATGTCTTGATCCCGGCATAGATCAGGAGCACGAACACGAAGGCGACGCCGATAGCGGTAAGCACGGCAAGGCCGGTCGCGGCTCCGATCGCCAGCACCGTCCCGCCGATCAAGCCTATCGCCAGCCCGAGAATGAGCTGCGCCAGCACATAGGGGACGATCCCCCTCACCCCCCTGCCTATCGCCTCGCCCACCGTGGGGCGCGTGCGGTCGGTCAGCAGGGTAAGCAAAGCCAGCGTGCCTGCCGCCTGGAACAGCACCATCGGCACCATCCACGGCAGGATGGACTGGTAATAGCCCGTAATCATCGCGACGGTCGCATCGGTGTCGAGCCCGGCGCTGGGTTCGGGCGCCGGGAACAGCAGCGCCATGGCGAGGCCCGGCAGCAGGAAGAACACGCCTGCCAGCGCAAAAACCACCTCGCGGTTTGCAAGAATGGCGGCAGAAGCCTCTTTCCATGCCAGGTTACTGTCGAACTTCATCAAGGGGCCTCCCGTTACCGCCTCTTGATAACCGCAGCCAATGTCGCCACGCAACGCAAGATGACTATGCCAGCCGAAATCGAACGCCGCATCGAGAGCGAACCGGTCGACTACCGGACCGCGCTCGAAGAGATGACGCGCCGGAACGAGGCGATTGCCGCTGGCGAGGCGCGGGAACTGATCTGGCTGCTGGAACATCCGCCGGTCTACACCGCCGGGACCAGCGCGGCAGCGAGCGAACTGCTCGACCCGCGCTTCGAGGTGGTCAGCGCCGGGCGCGGCGGGCGCTATACCTATCACGGGCCGGGCCAGCGGATCGCCTATGTCCTGCTTGATCTCAATCGGCGCGCGCGCGACGTGCGCGGCTATGTCCATGCGCTCGAAGGCTGGGTGATCGACACGCTTGCCGATTTCGGGGTCGAGGCCTTTCGCAGCGAGGGGCGCATCGGCATCTGGACTCAGGACATCGACGGCAGGGAAGCGAAAATCGGGGCCATCGGCGTGCGCGTGCGGCGCTGGGTGACGATGCATGGCCTATCGGTGAATATCGCGCCGGACCTGTCTCATTTCGCCGGAATCGTGCCTTGCGGCATCGCCGAATATGGCGTCACCAGCCTCGAAAGGCTTGGCAAGCCGGTTACCATGGCGCAATGGGACGCAGCGCTGCTTGCGCGTGCTGACGAATTTCTCGACCGGCTGAACCGGCCTTGTCCGCAGGAGGTAACCCGTTGATAGTTCTGCCTCGCATCGCCATTGCCGCGCTTGGCGTGCTCGCCCTCTCCGCATGCGGGTCGGAGCCTGAGCAGGCGACCGGCCCGGCAGAGTCCAGCAAGGTGCTCGAAGGCTCGACCAGCGACGCGATGATCCCCTACGAAACTCTTCGCTCGGAACCGCCGGCTGCACAGATCGAACTGGACGAGGCGAAGGGCGGCTCGGGTTCGTCGTCATCGGCTGGTTCGACCGCTGGCGTGGCTGCCACAACCGGTCAGGACAAAGCCCCCGCAGCTACGCCTGCCGCCGAACCGGCACCCGAAGCTGCCGAATAGTTCGCACGGTCAAAGCGCCTTTTCGTAGATCCGGTATTCGCGGTTGACCTTGCTGTTGATGGCGTCGGCGATGGCGACCATTCCTTGATTGTCTTCGAGGATCCAGCCGATCTCGCCGCGCTTGGCGGCATATTTGCTGACCGCGTCGCGGCGGATGTATTCGATCATCATGAAGGCAAGCTGGCTCGCCAGCCGTGAGCTTTGCAGGCTCTTGCGCACGCCCATCAGCGGCACGCGCATGTCGGCCGGGCGCGGCTTTCTCAGCCACAGCAGGAGGCGCAGGAGTCCCAGCGGCGAGGGCTTGCCGTTGCGGCCATTGAACCGCATCTGCGCCTGATTGAGGTCCGGCAGGGTCATCATGAAGGCGACTGGCTCGCCATCGTATTCGGCGATGCGGATCAGGTCAGGATGAACCAGCGGCTTCAGCTTCTTGCCGGTATAGGCGATTTCCTCCGGCGTGAACGGCACGAAGCCCCAGTTGTCCGACCAGGCATCGTTGAGGATGTCGCATATCAGAGCCGCCTCGGCGTCGAAATCGGCAAGTACGACTTCGCGGATGCGGATGCGCGGATTCTTTTCGCCAGAAGCGATGATCCGCTGGATCAGCGGCGGATATTCGACCCGAACATCGACTTCGTAGGTGCGCAGGGTCTTGACCGTTGCGTAGCCGAGCGCCTCGATCCAGCCCTGATAGCGCGCATTGTGGTGCGCCATCATCACCATCGGCGCATGGTCGAAGCCGAGCGTCTGAATGCCCGGTTCTTCCCAGACCGAAAGGTTCATTGGCGCGAGCACGCGGCTCATGCCCTGATCGCGCAGCCAGCCCTCGGCGGCCGCGATCAGGGCGCTTGCCACGGCCTCGTCCTCGGCCTCGATCGCGCCCCAGTTGCCGGTCCCCGGCCCCATGCCCTGTTCGATCGGCTGGCCGAGCGCCATCTCGTCGATGTGGGCGGAAATCCGGCCGACGACCTTGCCCTGGCGGCGCGCCAGAAAAGGCTGCCACCGGGCATGAGCGAAAAACGGGTTCTTGCCGGGCGTGAACTTCTCGACCTCTTCCATCCTGAGGTTCGCGACCCAGTTGGGATCGCCTGCATTCAGGCGATAGGCCACGTCCACGAATTCGCGCATGTCGCGCTTGCCCGATGCCGGGCTTACCGTAACCTCACCCATGCGGCGTCTCCCTGCCTTGCGCGCCGCTTAGTCCCGGTCCATCGCGCGGCGACGCGGATGGCCGCTGGCGATGCCGCCCGACAGTTGCTTGACCCACGGATAGTGGACCGCGACTTCCTCGGTATAGCCGAGATTGAAGACGGTCGGGCTGCGGT
The DNA here is from genome assembly GCA_020446505.1 of Novosphingobium sp. Classification (GTDB taxonomy): domain Bacteria; phylum Pseudomonadota; class Alphaproteobacteria; order Sphingomonadales; family Sphingomonadaceae; genus Novosphingobium. The sequence goes on from JAGREN010000019.1 coordinate 14,084, forward strand.
CAGGCCGGTCCTTCTTCTCGTAATAGGTGCCGAGCAGGCGGTCCCACACATAGTTGGTGATGCCGTAGTTGCCGTCCTCGTCGAAGTAGTGATGCTCGTTGTGGCGCTGCTTCATGAACTGCACCCATTTCCACTTCGGCTTGAACGAGAGGTGCTGGATGCAGTGCATGAACTCGTAATAGCAGGTGGTCAGGATGCCGGTTCCCAGCGCCGCGAAAGCGCCGCCGATCCCGCCGATCAACCAGCCGATCGGCACCGTTGCCACAGCAATCGTCGGGAGCGTGGTGTGCAGCGCGCCGAACAGCACTTCGAGGTGGTTCGGGTCCTGATGGTGATCGTAATGGATGCGCTTCCACGTCGGCGACAGCCACTTGATCCGGTACATCCACTGGCCGTGCAGGACGTACTGGTGCAGCAGGTGCCACACGAGCGGATAGATCACCAGCGCCGCGCCGACCGCGCCCACGGTCTGCCACAGGCCCGCTGGCCACATCGCCCAGCCGACAAGGCACAGCGCCGCAACCGTCAGGTAGACGACGATGGTGTAGTGCTGGAAATAGGCAGCCACGAGCTGGCCCAGAGTCATCCGGTCCAGATAGTGCGAGCGTTTCCAGAACGGCAGTGCGCTCTCGTCAGCAATGGTCTTGTTCACGGTTTCTCGATCCTTGCGCCTTGCATGCGCCGATAGCAGAAATGGGATTCGCGCGCCAATGGTGCAAGTTTGCGGCGTGAATGGGGCAGTGGACATGAATTACCGCTGAGTGACCACCGCGGCGATGGGGCAGCGAGGTTGAGAGTGCTATGGTCGCGCCGAGAGGAAAACGAGATGGCGATTGACCAGCGGTTGATGCTCGATCCGGATGTGATCGACGACCCCTATCCCTTCTATGACAGACTGCGCGAGGAAGCGCCGGTCTGGCAGGCCGGGCCAGACGACATCTTCACCGTCACATCATTCGAACTGCTGGCCGAAGCGGCGCGGCGCACCCAGGATTTCTCCTCGGTGATGAACGCCTTTCTCTACAAGAACGACGAAGGCATCCTCGCCAAGCTGCCGACCGATCTCGGCGAGCCGACTCTCGCGGTCGCCGACCCGCCCGTCCACACCGCGCACAAGCAGATGATCTTCCCCCGGTTCGTCTCGAAGCGCATGGCCCTGATCGAGGACGAGCTGTCCGCCTATGCCCGCGCCTGCATCGACCGGGGCCGGGACATGGGCGCGTTCGAATTCATGCGCGAGATCGGCATTGCCGTGCCGATCCGGGCCATCGCCATGCTGATCGGGTTCGAAGACAGCGACGACGAGCTCCTTGCCCGGACGGCCTTCCAGCTCGTCGAACTGACCTCGGCTGCACGCACTCTGGAGGAAATGGGCCAGATACAGCTCAATCACGAGGAAATCCGCCTTTGGATGACCGACCAGCTGGACCGGCGGCGCGGGGGCGAAAGCGAACACCTGCTCGATGCAGTCAAGTCAGCCATCGATTCGGGACAGTTCACGCTGAACCAGGCTTTGACGACGATGATGACGCTGCTTTCGGCGGGCGGTGAATCGACCTCGAGCCTGCTCGGCAACGCCGTGCGCATCCTCGCGGAAAATCCCGCAATTCGCAGGCGGCTCAAGGCCGATCCCTCGCAGATTCCGGCTTTCATCGAGGAAGCCCTGCGCATCGAATCGCCGTTTCGCAGTCACATCCGCTCCGTTCCGCGCGATACCGCGCTCGGCGGGGTTGCCATCCCGGCCGGCTCGACACTGATGTTGATGTGGGGCGCGGCCAATCGCGATCCGGCCAAGTTCGAAAATCCTGCGACGATCAACTACGGACACAAGCTCCAGCATGTCACTTTCGGGCGCGGCATCCACCTGTGCGTCGGCGCGGCGCTGGCACGGATGGAGGCGCGCATCGTGCTGACGGCCCTGCTTGAACAGGACTCCTTTCCGCAAATGTCGGAAAGCGTGCGGCCTCGTTGGGAATACAGCCTGCAAGTGCGACGCCATGTATCGCTGCCGATGGTCTGGTAGCATCCGCCGTTTTCCTGCCGGATGCGGCCTGTGCCTTGATGGTGCAGCACTTGCGCGTGGCTTGCCTTTGCCTCGATGCTTTGCGATACTTGCGGGTAATACTTGCAATGATACTTGCCAGTAAAGGAGGGAGCGATGCCCAAGGGTGGGAAATTCGCGAATACCGCGCCGATCCTGAGAGTCTGATTCAAAATTATTCG
>JAGREN010000146.1 GCA_020446505.1 Novosphingobium sp.
CGCGCCAAGCAGAAGCTGAAGGGCTACTACGGCGAAGTGACCGAAAAGCAGTTCAAGCAGACCTACCAGGAAGCGTCCAAGATGAAGGGCGATACCGGTCAGAACCTGATCGGCCTGCTCGAGCGTCGTCTCGACATGGTGGTCTATCGCGCCAAGTTCGCGCCGACCATCTTCTCGGCCCGTCAGATCGTCAGCCACGGCCACATCTACGTCAATGGCGTGAAGTGCAACATCGCCAGCCGCCGCATCAAGGTCGGCGACGTGATCTCGCTGGGCAACAAGGCCAAGGAAATGGCGCTGGTCGCCGAAGCACAGGCTCTCGCCGAGCGCGAAGTGCCCGACTACGTTTCGGTCGACGGCACTGACAAGGTGCAGTTCGTCCGCGTCCCGACGCTCGACGAAGTGCCCTACCCGGTGCGCATGGAACCGAACCTGGTCGTCGAGTTCTACTCGCGCTGATCCGGCTTTCCTTACGGAATACAAGAAGGGCGGTCCTGCGGGGCCGCCCTTTTTCGTGTTTCGACACTCGGTTTGGCGAGAGCTTTCGGCCCGCGCAGCTACTGGTCACGCCACGCGACCGGCTTTCCAGTCAAATTCAAGCTCGCCTTCTCGGAAGGCGAAGCGATTGATGTGATCGGCGACGACCTGCTGCATCTTCGATGCGTCGGCGCCTTCGGCCAGATCGCACGACACGGTCAGGCTGTCGTCACTGGCGACAAGCATGAGCTTGCCGAAACCCGCGTCAACCACACCCCTGTCCGAGGTGAAATCGACATCGAACCGGTGTGACCAGTGCTTGCAGAGTTGTTGCAGGTATCGCGATCCATTCGCTGTCGGAACCCGGGCTGAGTAGGAGGTCATATCAGAGCCTCTCAATCTTCTGGGCTGCTTCGTCGAGGATGGCGGCAACTGCAAAAGTCAGTTCCTCATCGGCATTTTCGGCGGACAGGCGCTGCATTGCTGCCGTTCTGAGGTTGCCCATTGCGCGGCGAACCGGGCCAGCATTGGTTCGCCTGGCATGAGTGCGCAACGTATCGAGCCGGGCAAACGCAGCGTCCAGATTCTCGCGATCCTTTTCGATTTGCGCCCGGCCTGCATCAGCAATGCGGTATTCGCGTTTGTTTCCGCCGGCTTCGGTCTCCTCGATCAGGTCCATTTCGGCCAGCATTGTCAGCAGCGGGTAGAGCACGCCGGGACTGGGTGCGTATGCTTCGCCGCTGCGCTCCGAAAATTTTCCGATCAGGTCATAGCCGTGGTGCGGCCCTGTTTCGGACAGAATGCCGAGGACCATCAGCCGCAACTCATCCCTGCGGAAGCGCTTCACGCGCCCTCGGTGAAAGTCGCCGTCCGGACCTCCATGACGTTCGCCGCGGGCCGATCGGTCCTTGCGGAACCCATGTCGCTCGAAGTGGTGTCCGCTGTGATTTTTTTGTCGATTCATGTGAAATCGTTTTCCTGTTTGGTTTTTCATGTCGCCTATCTAGACGCGGCATAAGTATGCTTCAAGATATATCTTGTAACAATCTGTGTCACTGGGCTGGATATGCGGCAGCAGGCTCTCAATGCCGGTCGCTCCTCGGCAGCACGAATGGCCAGTCAGAAACCCGCTGCAGCCGGTTGGTCGGCGCAGCGCGGGACGTCGGGAGTACAGACGATCTGCTGCAAAATTCAGGATTTGAGCGGCGCAATCCTCAAGTCAGGATTCGTTCCTTCGCGCAAGCGCGTCAGTCCTCCGCCGATGCGGATATTGCCCATCGTGGATATGCCGAGCATCTGCCGCGCCTCGTCATCCAGCGCATCGCGCACGTCTTCGGGCATGACCATCCCCCAGTTCACCTGTGGGCGAATGAAGTCGCGGCTGTAGTAGGCAAAGGCCATGGCGCGCCGTTCGTTTTCGGTCACATTCGCGCCCGAGGTATGCCAGACGCGCCCTTCCATTGCGACGATCGATCCGGCGGGCGCACTGAACGGGACCGAGCGCGCCAGCAGGTCATCGGGAACATCGTCAAACGAAGTCCAGTGCTGGCTGCCGGGAATGTAGCGGGTCGCGCCGTTTTCTTCGCGCACGTCGTCGAAGCACCAGATGATGTTGATCGCCCACGGCTCGTTCCACGGCGGCGGCACGACCAGTGCCTGATCGGAATGGACGTTCATCGAACCCGCGCCCGGCATGGCGACGTTGGCGGTAAAATTGGAGACCAGCCATTGCGGGCCGATCGTCGCTTCGACCAGCGCGCGGGCGACAGGATGGCGCAGCAATTCGATGAACACCGGATCCCAGGCAGCGAGATGGTAGAGCCGGATGCTCGCATCGTTAGGGTCCAACGTCTCGCTGAAAGTGTCGATGCCTTCCGCGCGCATGGTCTCGATGATGCGCTCTATCGCGATCTGGGCGCGTTTCAGAAGATCGCCGGAGATTGCGTTGGGCACCACGGTAAAGCCGTCGCGCGCGATGTCTGACGAGAGCGCCTCAAGATCAATGTTCGCGTCCATTCAGCCCTTTCAATTTCCCGAATAGTTGTGCCGGAATTGCGCGGCGAAGGCAGTAAACCGGCCCTCGGCAATCGCATCGCGCATGGCCTGCATCAGCGCCTGATAGAACGAGAGGTTGTGCTCTGTCATCAGCATGGCGCCAAGCATCTCGCCAGATTTGACGAGATGGTGGATATAGGCGCGGCTGTAATTGGCACAGGTCGGACAGGCGCACCGCTCGTCGAGCGGGCCGGTGTCCTCGGCATGGCGCGCATTGCGCATGTTGAGCGGGCCACCCCAGGTGAAAGCCTGCCCGTTGCGGCCAGAGCGGCTCGGCAGCACGCAATCGAACATGTCGACCCCGCGTTCAACCGCGCCGACAAGATCGTCGGGCTTGCCTACGCCCATGAGATAGCGCGGACGGTCAGCCGGCAATTGCCCCGGCGCGAAGTCGAGCGTTGCGAACATCGCTTCCTGCCCCTCGCCTACGGCCAGGCCACCGATGGCATAGCCGTCGAAGCCGATTTCGGTGAGTGCCTGCGCGCTGCGAAGGCGCAAGTCCTCGTCCAGCGCGCCTTGCTGGATGCCGAAAAGGGCTGCGCATTCGGCATGGTCTCCACCAGCGTCAAAGCCCTCGCGGCTCCGCCTTGCCCAGCGCATCGACATCTCCATCGATCCCGCAATCACATCGCGCGGCTGATCCGCGCGCGGACATTCGTCGAAGGCCATGACGATGTCCGAACCAAGCAGGCGCTGAATCTCCATGGAGCGTTCAGGGCTGAGCAGGTGGCGCGAACCGTCGAGGTGGCTCGCGAACGTCACGCCTTCTTCGGTGATCTTGCGCAGGCTGGAAAGGCTCATCACCTGATAGCCGCCGCTGTCGGTCAGAATCGGGCGCTGCCAGTTCATGAACCTGTGCAGGCCGCCCAGCCGCGCCACGCGTTCGGCGCCGGGTCGCAGCATCAGGTGGTAGGTATTGCCGAGTATGATGTCGGCTCCCGTCGCGCGCACGCTCTCCGGCTTCATCGCTTTGACGGTTGCGGCCGTGCCGACCGGCATGAAGGCAGGCGTGCGGATATCGCCGCGCTTCATGCGAATCGTGCCGGTGCGGGCCTTGCCGTCAGTGGCGTGGATATCGAAGGCGAAGCGAGGGGCGCTCATGATGCAAGCGCACCTAGCGGCAATGCTGCCTGCGTTCCAGCGCGGCGTTGTTGATTCAGATCATTACGCAACGGCATCGACCAGCCAGACTTGTCACACCCAATTGCTCAGGGAGGCATTTCTGGAACCCGTTCGGAAAGGTAAGATCGTCGAGAGAATTCTCGAACGTACCGCAGGGAACCTTGGCGACATTACGCCGCGCGTCATGGATCGCTTCTACGCAGCCATTCCGGAAGCCAAAGAGAGGTTCCAGTTCCACCAGCCGGTAAAGCGCGAAAAGCTCGAAGGCGAGATGGTCGAGCAGGCGCTCTATTGCCTGATGCGGTGGCATACCTCACGCAGCGAGATCGAGATCATCCTTGCCACCACCGTCCCACACCATCTGGTCGCTCTCGACATTCCGTTCGAGCAGTTCAGCGGCATGGTCGATGCGGTCTGTGACGTCGTGGCCGGGACAATCCCTGCCGGTGACGAGGCCGAACAGCGCGTCTGGAACGATCTACACCGCGAGATCGCGGCGTTCATGTTCGAAAGCGTTTGACCGGCCTCGCTCTCACCATCGCCCTTCGAGCAGGAAACTCCTCGCCACTCAGCGCGTGTCCGGCGGTCTCAATCGCAGCCGACTGTTTCTGGCTGCGCACTATGGCCCTGCCCGTTCTTACGGCGCGGCCCTGACAGTCCCGTTCTGACTATCGAGTTGGTCAACAAGCAAGCCCGAACCCGAAACGTTCAAGGTCTTATCGTTTGCGCGAAGACGCTCGTTACTCCGTGGATTGCCGTTCTTATCCTTCAGGCAGCAACAAGCTGGAATCACCGTAGCTGTAGAACCGGTACTCTTCTTCGATTGCGTGCCGATAAGCTGCCTGCATCGTATCGAGACCCATCAGCGCGCTGACCAGCATGAACAGGGTGGACTTCGGCAAGTGGAAATTGGTCATCAATCCGTCGACCGCCCGAAAGCGATAGCCTGGCGTTATGAAGATGGAGGTATCGCCTTCGAACGGCCGAATGATGCCCTGCTCGTCCGCAGCGCTTTCCAGCAGGCGCAGGCTCGTGGTGCCGACCGCGATCAGCCTGCCACCCGCAGCGCGCGCGGCATTTAGCCGGTCTGCGGTCGCCGCGTCGATCTTGCCCCACTCGGCATGCATGGCATGATCGGCGGTATCGTCCGCCTTGACAGGCAGGAAGGTGCCCGCACCGACATGCAGCGTTAGCGTTTCGCGCAAGCCTCCCTTTTCTTCGAGCGCAGCCGTCAGCTCGGGGGTGAAATGAAGCGCGGCGGTTGGTGCAGCTACCGCGCCTTTCTCGCGCGCGAACATGGTCTGGTAATCTGCCTTGTCGGCATCGTCAGTCTCGCGCTTGCCGGCAATGTAGGGCGGCAAGGGCATGCGCCCTGCCCGCTCCAGAAGAACTTCGACCGGCTCCTCGCCTTCGAACCGCAATCGCCATGATCCGTCGGCATGGCGCGCCTCGGCCACAGCAGTGACGCCTGCGGCAAAGTCGATCCGATCGCCTTGCCTGAGCCGTTTGGCATTACGAACGAAGGCGTCCCACTCGCGCAGGCCCGCGCGCTTGTGCAGTGTCGCGCCAATACGTGCCTCGCCTCGCCTGCCTTCGAGCTGGGCTGGTATGACGCGGGTGTCGTTGACGACGAGCACGTCGCCTGCGCGCAGCAGGTCCGGCAGGTCGCGCACATGGCGGTCTGTCAGCGAGCCGCCTTGTTCCACAACTAGCAAGCGTGCCGCATCGCGCGGTCGCACTGGACGCAATGCGATCCGCTCGGGCGGAAGTTCGAAATCGAAGAGATCGACTTTCATGCCGGTCCGCTAACGCTTCCGGCGCGGTTGTGCCAGCCTCAGTCGGAGGAAGAATTCTCGAGATCGCTGACAGAAATCGCCGGTTCGGCCGGTTGCGGCACAGGCGTACCACTCTGCGTCGCCATGCGCGCATGCAGGATCCGGGTGGGATTGGCAGGCGGCTCACCGCGCTCGATCCGGTCGACGACGTCCATGCCGCCAATCACCCGCCCGAAGACGGTGTATTTCTTGTCGAGCGAGAAGCGGGGATAGAAAACGATGAAGAACTGGCTGTTGGCCGAGTCAGGGTCGCTTGTACGCGCCATCGAAACCGTGCCGCGCACATGGGGCATGGCATTGAACTCGGCCTTGAGGTCGGGAAATTGCGAACCGCCCGAGCCTGTACCGGTGGGATCGCCGGTCTGCGCCATGAACCCTTCGATCACGCGGTGGAATATCACGCCATCGTAAAAACCCTGCCCGGCAAGGGTCTTGATCCGCTCGACATGGTTCGGCGCCCATTGCGGCATGAGCCGGATCGACACGCGCCCACCGTTCGACAGATCGAGCAGCAGCACGTCTTCGGGAGAATGGGTCGGATCGGGATCGACGAAGGTAGGCAAGGCTGGCGCCGTTGCGGTTGCTTCCGCTTTCGACTTGGCGACTGCAGGCGAGAGGCTGAGTGCGAAGGTGGCAAGCACGGCCATAATCGTGCGAAAAATCATCTGTTACTCACAGGTTGCAGGTCGGTGCCATCGAAGCGATCCGAGAATTGCGCGGCGATAGCGCCGCCGTGCTGTCGATGCAATGAACGTGCGGCGGGATGATTGCCGTGAGGTCGAATCAAAGGTCGCCGCGGCGCCCGAGTTTCTCCACTCGCGCAAGCACGTCCTCGCGCACCGCCGGGCTGACGAAACTGGCGATTTCACCACCGAACAGGGCGATTTCCTTGACCAGCTTGCTGGCGATCGGCTGGAGGCTGACGTCAGCCATGAGAAACACCGTCTCGATAGAGCCGTCGAGTTGCTGGTTCATGCCGGCCATCTGGTATTCGTATTCGAAATCGGCGACTGCGCGCAGGCCGCGAATCAGCACCGATGCGCCCATGTGCCGCGCGAATTTCATCAGCAGCGCGTTGAAACCGACGACCTCGACATTTTCGAGCCCCAGCGAGGCAATCTCGCGCTCGACCATAGCGAGGCGCTCGTCGGGCGTGAACATCGGATCCTTGGAAGGATTGGTCGTCACGCCCACGATCAGCCGGTCAACCAGCTTCGCACCCCGTCGGATAATATCCGAATGGCCTTTCGTGATGGGATCGAAGGTCCCGGGGTAGACGCCGACGCGTTCGCCGGACGATTGGCTCATCAGTGGTCCCTCTCGACAATATAGCGCGCAATGGCGCGCAGCAGATCAGCCTCGCTGCCATAGTCGGCCAGGTGGGCGATGGCCTGATCGACCAGCATCCTCGCCTGTTCGCGCGCGCGGTCTGGCCCGAGCAGGGTGAGGAATGTCTGTTTGCCTGCCGCCTCGTCCTTGCCGACGGCCTTGCCCGCTACACTCGCATCGCCTTCACGGTCGATCAGGTCGTCCGCTATCTGGAACGCGAGCCCGACATCCCTTGCATAGCCGCGCAGGTGCGTGCGGCCCTCGGGCGGCACATGGCCGAGGATTGCTCCCATCTCGACCGATGCGGCGAGCAGCGCCCCCGTTTTCAGTTGCTGAAGCCGGGTAATCGTCGGCAGGTCGAAGCTGCTGGTTTCGGCAACGAGGTCCATCATCTGGCCCCCGGCCATGCCGCGAAGGCCGCTCGCCTCGCCAAGCGTGCGCAGCAGTTCGACTCGGACGAAAGGATCGGCGCTTACAGCTGCATCGGCAAGAATTTCAAACGCAAGTGCGTGGAGAGCGTCACCCGCCAGGACTGCCGTCGCCTCGTCGAAAGTGAGATGAACTGTCGGCTTGCCATGGCGAAGGGCATCGTCATCCATGCAGGGCAGATCGTCGTGGATCAACGAGTAGACGTGGATCGACTCGACAGCCACGCCAGCACGGACCGCTGCATCGCGATCGACACCGTAGAGCCGTGCCGTAGCGGTCAGCAGCAAGGGTCGGATACGCTTGCCGCCGCCAATCGCAGCATAGCGCATGGCCTCGACCAGCCTGGCACGGGCGTCGCCGGTCTGAGGCAAAAGTGCATCGAAGTCTGCATCGACGTCGCTGGCTATCTCGGCAAGCGCGTCGGTGAGCAAAGAGCCCGTCACTTCCGCCAGCGCCACGCTCAGCTTCCCGGCGAATCGAAGGGCGCGGTTCCCGAAACCGATCCGTCCGCTTGCTGGACAATCTTCTCGATCCGCGCCTGTGCGGCATCGAGCCTTGCCTGGCAGTGCTTCCTGAGTTGCTCGCCACGCTCATAGAGAGAAATCGAATCGTCGAGCGGCACGTCGCCGCCTTCGAGCTTGCGCACCACGTCCTCGAGCGCGCGCAGCGCGTCCTCGAAGCTCATGCCTGCGATTTCCGGTGCACTTTCGGTCATTCGGGCAGCAATGACGGGCCATAACCGCCCGGTCAAGCGCAGCGGCCACTGGCGCATGGGCGAAGGTCGCTGTAAGGCGCTGGCCATGATCACCCAGACCTCCGAAATCACCCCTGAAGTCGTCGAAGCCCACGGCCTTTCCCGCGAGGAATATGAGCATGTGCTCCATGCCCTTGGCCGCGAGCCGAACCTTGTCGAGCTCGGCATCTTTTCCGTGATGTGGTCGGAGCACTGCTCCTACAAATCAAGCCGACTGCACCTCAAGAAACTGCCGACCGAGGCGCCCTGGGTGATCTGCGGCCCCGGCGAGAACGCCGGCGTGATCGACATCGGCGATGGTCAGGCGGCGATCTTCAAGATGGAGAGCCA
>JAGREN010000147.1:0-4675 GCA_020446505.1 Novosphingobium sp.
TGATCTGGCCGCAGTTGGTCGCGACCGCGAGATCGGCGATGGTCGCATCCTCTGTCTCGCCCGAACGGTGCGACATGACCGCCGTGTAACCCGCGCGCTGGGCGATCGAGACGGCATCCAGCGTTTCGGAAAGCGAACCGATCTGGTTGACCTTGACCAGCAGCGAGTTGGCAAGGCCATCGGCAATACCCTGCGTAAGGCGCTTCGGATTGGTGACGAACAGGTCGTCACCGACAAGCTGGACCCTGTCACCGATCTTGTCGGTGAGCGCTTTCCAGCCCGCGAAGTCGTCCTCGGCCATGCCGTCCTCGATCGATCGAATCGGATAGGCATCGCACAGGTCGGCCAGATAGTCGGCCATCTGCACACCATCGAGTGAGAGCCCCTCGCCGCTGATCTCGTACTTGCCGTTCCTGAAGAATTCGGTCGAAGCGCAGTCGAGCGCCAGCGCCATCTCGCTGCCGGTCTTGAAGCCAGCCTTCTCGATGGAAGCCATGACGAAGTCGAGCGCGGCCCGCGTGCTGGCAAGGTTGGGCGCGAAGCCGCCTTCATCGCCCACAGAGGTCGAGAGTCCCTTTTCGGCGAGGCCTTTCTTCAGCGTGTGAAAAACTTCGGCGCCCCAGCGCACAGCCTCGGCGAGCGAAGGCGCGCCTACCGGCATGATCATGAATTCCTGAAAGTCGATGGGATTGTCGGCATGTTCGCCGCCGTTGATGATGTTCATCATCGGCACCGGCAGGACATGAGCCGAAACGCCGCCGACATAGGCGTAGAGCGGCAGACCGCGCGCTGATGCCGCCGCCTTGGCGACAGCAAGACTGACGCCGAGAATCGCATTGGCGCCGAGAACGCCCTTGTTGTCCGACCCGTCGAGAGCGATCATCGCATGGTCGATCTCGCGCTGGTCCTCGGCATCGAGGCCGGTCAGCACTTCACGGATCTGGTTGTTCACCTCCGCGACCGCCTTGGTCACGCCTTTGCCGAGATAGACCGATTTGTCGCCGTCACGCAGTTCGACAGCCTCATGCGCGCCGGTCGAGGCGCCCGAAGGCACAGCGGCGCGCCCGAAGCTTCCGTCTTCAAGCAGCACGTCCACCTCAACCGTGGGATTGCCCCGGCTATCGAGTATCTGGCGGGCATGAATGTCTATGATCGCGGTCATGGCGGCGCTCCTGCTAGTCCTGTCGGGCTTATCTCGCGGCGTCTTAGCAGGGGAACTTCCGCTGGCAAGTTGCGTTGCAAATATGTCTGCAGAGATATGTTACATTTGAACGGAGCATTCCCTATATTGCCCGCCGGGGCGCACTCGAGGATCAAATCATGACCGACACGACTTTCACTCCCAATGACGATACGACGCCGGAGCCGACCGCCAAGGCAGAGGCAAAGAGCCATTTCGCCAAGGCGGTCGAGGAAGCCAAGGCAGGTGCTCAGGCGCTTGGCAAGGAAGCGCAGGATCGCGCCGGTGAGTATCGCGACAAGCTCAACCAGCAGAAGGACGACCTTGCCGCCAAGGGCCGCGAAAAGAGCGGCGAAGCCAAGGACATGGCCTATGACTACGCCACCCAGGGCAAGGCCAAAGCCACCGAAGGCATGCAGAAATTCGGCAAGCTGGTCGAGGACAATGCCGCGATGATCGACGAGAAGCTCGGCGTGCAATACGGCAACTATGCCCGCAGCGCGGCGGCGACGATCAATGACACGGCAAGCCGTCTCGACGAGAAGTCGCTCGAAGACCTCGGCGAAGATGCACGTCAATTCGTGCGCGAGAAGCCGGCCCTTGCGGTGGGTCTTGCGGTAGGCGCCGGCTATATGCTCGCACGCCTGTTCAGCCGCCGCTGATCTCCTCGGGAGCCAACACCCTACGGGAGAAGCCGTGGATTCGCTCGATCACCCCGAGCCACTGGATGCAGCGGAAGATGAACTGCGCGAGGATCCCAGCCTCGCGCAGGACATGCGCCTGATCGCAGGTCAGGTTCGCACCTTCGCCGAGGCCGAACTCGCATTCCAGAAAGCACGGGCCGCCTACGCAGGAAGCGCAGCCAAGACAATCGCCCTGCTTGGCGTGATTGCTGCGGTATTTCTGTTCTTCGCCGCGATGGCAGCCGTGTTCGGAACAGTGATCGCGCTTGGCCCGTCGCTCGGCCTATGGGGCGCAATGGCCGCGGTCACCTTGGGTCTGTTCCTCCTGGCGGGCATCTGTGCGGCGGCGGCGGCGGCAAAGGCAAAGCGAATGAAGACCGTACTGAGCGAAAGGGTTGGCGATGCCGAGCGCGGCTGAGCAATTGGTCCGGGTCGAACGCGCCAATCGCGATGCCGCGCGTGCTACCCTCGACACCGAAATTGCCCGCATTCGCGGCGACATCGAGCAACGCGGCATCGGTGGACGGATAGCCGACGAGGCCAGCGCAAAGGCGCTGGCCGCACTTGATGACGCGTCACAGATCGCGAGCGAGAGCAAGGGTGTGATCGGCGGAACAATCGCGCTGCTCGTGCTATGGTTCTTCAGGAAGCCAATACTCTCGGCACTGGCGTCTCTGTTCGACTCTGGTGACGACAACGAAGGAAACGAAGAAGATGGAAACTGGTGAACCCACCGAAAAGACCGAACCGCAGACGAACGTAGTTGCCCTTCCGAAGTCGGCTGAACCTGTTGCTGCCCACCAGAAAGCAGCCGCCTTCGTACGCGAACATCCCGTCATGACGATTGCCGGTGGCCTTGCCATCGGTGCAGTGGCCGCTGCACTTATCCCGCGCCGCAATCGCGCATACGTCGCGAAACAGGGCTCGCTGCTCGCAGACGCGATTGCCGCCGCCAGCGCGACGGTGGCGCAGCAGGCGCTCTGTTCGCTCGACACGGCTTCGACCAGCGTGCGCAAGGGAGCGAACTCGATCGCCGCGCGTGCCGAACATGCCGGTGAACTGGCCTACGGCAAGGCGCAGTCGCTGCTCGGGCGCAAACCGGTCGCACCGACGCTCGGCGAGCGCATCGCGGCAACCGCTGGCGAACTCGCGGGCCGCCTTCGCCGCTGATCGGCGAGTAACCCGCAAAAGTTGCATGCCCCACTGAACAAGCGTGCGCAGACACTTGCTCTTCGCAGGTGCAGCACGCTAGGATGACGGCGTCTTTCTTTCAGGATTCGCCAAGATGCCAAAACTGCACCTCGTCATGGGCGGCCGGGTTTCCGACCCTCAGACCTTCGACTTCATCAATCTGGAAAAGCTCGACCTGGTAGGGGTCTACCCGAGCTATGACGAAGCGGAAGAGGCCTGGCGCTCGCGGGCGCAGCGAACGGTCGACGACGCACAGATGAAGTACGTCATCGTGCACCTGCACAAGCTGCTGGAGCCTGATCTGCCCGAAGAGTAGCTGTATCGCCCCCCGTTCAGGGCACCGATACAGCACTGATCGTCAGATGAATTCGATTGTCTGGACGAGGTAGAACTTGTCGCCGGCAGGCACTGTCACCTCGATCTCGTCATCGGCCTTGCGCCCGATCAGCGCCTTGCCGAGCGGCGAGTTGTAGCTGATCCGCCCGACCTTCGCGTCCGCTTCATAGGGGCCAACGATCTGATATCGGACGGGCTTGTCGTCCTCATCCAGCAGCGTAACCGTCGCGCCGAAGATGATACGGTCGCCCGAAAGGCTGGTCGGATCGATGATCTGCGCGCGGCTCATCTTGTCTTCAAGATCGGCAATCGTCGCCTCGACCTGGCCCTGCCGTTCCTTGGCGGCATGGTATTCGGCATTTTCCGAAAGATCGCCGTGCGCACGCGCTTCCTCGATCGCGTCGACGATCTTGGGCCGCTCTTCACGCAGCGTCTTCAATTCCGCTGTCAGCTTCTCGTAACCTTCCGCCAACATCGGCAGCTTTTCGACACTTGCCATTCACAATACCCTGTTACGCCGTCCCTGTGTTTCGCGACTAGAACGCTGCCCCGCTGCCGAAGCAACGGGCCGTTCTTTCGCGATGTCGGAAGGCCAATTCAGATCAGCTATAATAGTCTTGCAGTGAGCGGACTTCAAGCTGGCTTGAGCGCAAGGCCGCGATCGCCTGCGCAACGGCCCGACTTGATGCCGCCGTAGTAAAATAAGGAACCTTGGAATTCAGCGCCGACGCGCGGATAGACTGAGAATCCTTGAGGCTCTGCCAACCTTCGGTGGTGTTGAAGATGAGCGCGATTTCCCCGTCGATGATCTTGTCGACGATGTGCGGACGACCTTCGGCCACCTTGTTGACCAGTTCGACAGGAAGTCCCGCCTTTGCGAGATAACGCTGCGTGCCGCCCGTCGCGACGATGCGGAAGCCAAGATCGATAAGGTCGCGCACCGCAGGCAGGATCTGCGCCTTGTCGCTGTCCTTGACCGAGACGAAAGCCACGCCTTCCTGCGGAATCTTGGTCCCTGCCCCAAGCTGCGACTTTGCAAAGGCCGTCGCGAAATCGCGATCGATCCCCATGACTTCGCCGGTGGATTTCATCTCGGGGCTGAGTACGGGATCGACGCCAGGGAAGCGAGCGAACGGGAACACGGCTTCCTTCACTGCCATGTAGTCGAGCTCGCGCTTGAACGGCGGGAAAGTAGAGAGTTTCTCGCCTGCCATGACACGAGAGGCGATTTTCGCGACCGGCTGGCCGATTGCCTTGGCAACGAAGGGCACGGTGCGGCTGGCGC
>JAGREN010000147.1:4832-5422 GCA_020446505.1 Novosphingobium sp.
GAATGGATGCCGGCTTCCTCGATGTGTTGCATCACGCCGGCGACGACGACGTCCTCACCATCGCACAGCACGTCACAATCGCATTCGATGGCATCGCGCAGGTACTGGTCGATCAGCACGGGGCTATCGCCGGAAACCTGAACTGCCGTCGCGATGTAATCGTCGAGCTGCTGTTCGGAATCGACGATCTCCATGGCGCGGCCGCCAAGCACATAGCTTGGCCGCATCAGCACCGGATAACCGATCCGCGCAGCCACCGCCCTCGCCTCGTCGCGGCTGCGGGCGATGCCGTTTGACGGCTGCTTGAGATTGAGCTTGTCGACCAGCTTGGCGAAGCGTTCTCGATCTTCGGCCAGGTCGATGGCGTCGGGCGAAGTTCCAAGGATCGGAATCCCGGCGTCTTCCAGAGCCTGCGCCAGCTTGAGCGGGGTCTGCCCGCCGAACTGGACAATCACTCCGACAAGTTCGCCATTCTGCTGTTCGACCCGCAGGATTTCCAGCACGTCCTCTGCTGTCAGCGGCTCGAAATAGAGGCGGTCGGACGTATCGTAGTCGGTCGAGACCGTTTCCGGATTGCAGTTGATCATGAT
>JAGREN010000148.1 GCA_020446505.1 Novosphingobium sp.
ATTCCCGGCCTGATCGAGGGCGCGGCGGAAGGGGCAGGGATCGGCGACCGTTTCCTCGGCCATATCGAACGTTGCCGCGTGCTCATCCACCTGATCGACATCGAGGGGGCGGACCCCGACCCGGTCGAGGCAATGCGCATCGTCGAGGGCGAACTCGAAGCCTATGGCGAAGGGCTGGACGGCAAGCCGCGGCTGGTGGCGCTCAACAAGGTCGATCTGGCCGATGCGGAACTGGCCGATGCCTTTGCCGCAGACCTGCGCAAGGCGGGCGCGGAAGAGGTTTTCCCGATTTCGGGCGCGACGGGCGAGGGGATCGACGCACTGCTCGATGCCGTCATCGGCCATCTGCCCGCCCGGACCGTGACCGAGCGGCCCAAGGGCGAGGTCGAGGAAATCGACGACGACGATGCAACTTCATGGTCGCCGTTGTGATGGCGAGACTTTGTTCAGAAGCCTGAACGGCTCTCATCATTTTCCTACCGCTGGCTGCATGTGGCATGGGAACGCCATGTCTTGCGGCCAGATCTACATGACACCATGCACATTCCCCCGACCGGCCTCGGAGATGTGGCGTACAGGCGCCGGGAATTTTTCTTTCTCTGGACTGTGTCTCATGCGTTCCAGCCGTGCCGCAGGCGCGACGAACCGAGCCTTCGCAAGCCGCTTTGCAGATGCGCGCGCTTGCCCTAACGAAGCGCCACCATGCCCGTCACCCGCCTTGCCGATCTGATCGATCCTGCCCAGTGCCCTTGCCTCGTGGTCAAGGTCGGCTCCTCGCTGCTGGTCGGGCGCGACGGTTTGCGACGGGAGTGGATCGGCGGGCTGGTCGACGAGATCGCTGCCTGCCGCAAACGCGGGCAGAGCGTCATCATCGTATCGTCTGGCGCGATTGCGCTCGGCGCGGCGCGGCTGGGGTTGGAGAAAGGCGGGCGCGGCAGCCTTGCCGATGCGCAGGCCGCCGCCTCGGTCGGGCAGATCGCGCTGTCGGGCCTGTGGGCTGACCTGCTGGATCGCCACGGCCTGCCAGCCGCGCAACTGCTGCTCACGCTCGACGATCTGGAAGACCGGCGGCGTTACCTCAACGCCACGGCAACGCTGGGCCGCTTGCTCGATGCAGGCGCGGTTCCGGTCATCAACGAGAACGACTCGGTCGCCACGCAGGAGATCCGCTTCGGCGACAACGACCGGCTTGCCGCGCGCGTGGCACAGGCAGTGCAGGCAGGCGCGGTGCTGCTGCTCTCCGATGTCGACGGCCTCTACGACCGCGATCCCGCCGATCCAGCGGCCACGCTGGTGCGCGAAGTGCGCGGCGTGACGGGCGAGATCAAGGCTATGGCGAGCGGCACGTCCGGCTCCGGCATGGGCTCGGGAGGCATGACCTCCAAGCTGCAGGCTGCCGAGATCGCCGACCTTGCCGGTGTTGCTCTCGCTATCGTCAACGGCACCAACGACATGCCCATCGCCCGCGCGGTCGATCAGGATATCGGCACGCTGTTCCTGCCGCCCGAGGGCAGAAGGCGGCGCGATGCCGCGCGCAAGGCATGGCTTGGCGGGCGCATGAAGCTGAAGGGCGAGCTGGTCGTGGACGCTGGCGCGGCAAAGGCGCTGCTGGCGGGAAGCAGCCTGCTCGCAGCCGGTATCACGGCAGTGTCCGGTGCGTTCAAGCGTGGTGATCCGGTGGGGATCGTCGATAGCCAGGGCGGCCTGCTGGCGCATGGCCTGTCCGAATACGACAGCGACGAGTGCGAGCGCCTGATGGGCCGCCATTCGCGCGACCATGAAGCCTTGCTGGGCTACGCGCCACGTTCGGCCGTGGTCCATCGCAACCAGCTCGTGCTCAGATGAGGCTGGCGATTACGGGCGGCACCGGCTTCGTCGGACAGGCGCTGCTTGACCTTGCCTTGGCTGAAGGCTTCGAAGTGGCTGCGCTGGCGCGGCGCAAGCAGGCACCTCGCGAGGGTGTCGAATGGGTGCCGGGCGATCTGGCCGACAGCGCGGTGCTGACGCGGCTGGCAGAGGGTGCCGATGCGTTGATCCATGTCGCAGGCGTGGTCAATGCACCGAACCGCGAAGGCTTTGAGCAAGGCAACGTCGTCGGCACCCTGAACGTGATCGAAGCGGCACAGGCGGCTGGCCTGCCGCGGCTGGTCTGCGTCTCCTCGTTGTCGGCGCGCGAGCCGGGACTGTCGGACTATGGCGCATCGAAGGCACGGGCCGAGAAGCTGGTGCGGGCGAGCGGGCTCGACTGGACCATTGTGCGCCCGCCCGCGATCTACGGCCCGCGCGACACCGAAATGCTCGACCTGTTCAAGGTCTCGAAACTGGGCTTCGTGCCGATGCCCAAGGAAGGCCGCGCCTCGGTAATCCATGTCGAGGATCTGGCGCGCTTGCTGCTGGCCCTGGTGCCCGGCGGCGAGCAGGTGACCGGGCGCACCTTCGAGCCGGACGACGGGCGCATGAACGGCTGGAGCCACTACGAACTGGCGCGCGCGATCGGCTGGGCAATGGGCGGCAGGCCGCGCGTGATCGGGCTGTCGGCGCAGACCTTGCAACGCGCCGCGCGAGCGGATCGCTTCGTGCGCCGTTCACGCGCCAAGCTGACGCCGGACCGCGCCGCCTACTTCAGCCACCCCGACTGGGTGGTGAGCCACGGCTCGCGCCCACCGCGCGAGTTGTGGGAGCCGC
The DNA here is from genome assembly GCA_020446505.1 of Novosphingobium sp. Taxonomy (GTDB): domain Bacteria; phylum Pseudomonadota; class Alphaproteobacteria; order Sphingomonadales; family Sphingomonadaceae; genus Novosphingobium. The sequence continues at coordinate 2,686 of JAGREN010000148.1, forward strand.
GCGTCGAAACCCGCGACGGGCTCAAGGCAACGGCGCGCTGGTACCGCGAAAAGGGGTGGGTCTGACGGGCCGGATCAGAACGCGGGGTCGTAACCGGGCGGCAGCTCGCCCCCGGAGCCGCCATCGTCCTGTCCCGGAACATGAATGCCGCACTCGGTCTTGTCCCAGCCCTTCCAGCGGCCCGAACGGGCGTCCTCGCCATCGGCTACCTTGTGCGTGCAGGGCGAGCAGCCGATCGACGGGTAGCCCTGCGCCACCAGCGGGTGGGCAGGCAGGTCGTGTTCGGCGATGTAGGCGGCGAGACGGTCGGGCGTCCAGTCGATCAGCGGGTTGATCTTGAGGCGGCCTGCCGTGTCGCTGTTGTCGATCTCGAAGCGCGGCAGGTTGGCGCGGGTCGAGGACTGGAACGCCTTGCGTCCCGTAATCGTGGCGTCGAACCCGCCCAGCGCCCTGGCCAGCGGGATCACCTTGCGGATCTCGCAGCAGCCGTCCGGGTCATAGGACCACCTGAGGCCCGTCTCGTCCCTGGCCGCCAGCGTCGCGGCATCGGGCGTCAGGTTGCGCAGGTCGGTGAGGCCGAGGCGCTCGGTCAGCAGATCGCGGTAGGCGAGCGTCTCGGCGAAGTGCTTGCCCGTCTCGAGGAACAGGACCGGCACCGTCGGGTCGATCTGGCTGACGAGGTGAAGCAGAACCGCGCTCTCCGCGCCGAAGCTGGAGACGATGGCGAGATCGCCGGCCATGCCTTCCTGCAAGAGTGTTTCGAGCATCTCCTGCGTATCCGAGCCCTGGAACATCCGGTTGAGGCGCACCGCATCGGCCTCGCGAAAGCGCGGGGCGGTGTCGATGCGGTCAACCTGACGCACGAGTTCAGCCATGCCTCTTGGCCCAGATCGGCGCACGGCCGTCTCCGGTCGCCTGATAGACATTGTCCCACCGCTCGAAAGCGGCCTGGGCATCTGCTTCGTTGAGGCCGTGCTCGGGAGCGAAGGCGTCGAAGCCGCAGCGCTTGAGGTGCGAAAGCATGTCGATCACCACGTCGCCCACGGCGCGCAGTTCGCCGGTGTAGCCTGCCTCGCGCAACACGCGCGCCGACGAATAGCCGCGTCCGTCGGTCCAGGCCGGGAAGCTGACTTCGATGAGCTGCAACCGGTCGAGGAACGGCAACAGCGCGCGCGCGTCGTCGCCCGGCTCGATGCGAACGGCCGTGGCGTTGGTCTGCGTAAGGAACGAGTCGACCGTCACGGCCGGATCGCCGGCCACTTCGTCATCGCGAAAGCGGAACTGGACCTCAGTCATAGAGCGCCTCCTTGAACGGGCCCATGCCGATACGGCGATAGGTATCGAGGAAGCGTTCCCCGTCCTGCCGGTTGGCGAGATAGACCTGCGTCGCAGTTTCCACTGCGCCGACGATGCCGTCCTCGTCGAAGCCGGGGCCGGTGATCTGGCCGAGCGAGGTGTCCGCACCTTCGCAGCCTCCAAGCAGGAGCTGGTAGTTCTCCACGCCCTTGCGGTCGACACCGAGGATGCCGATGTGGCCCGCGTGATGATGGCCGCAGGCATTGAT
>JAGREN010000149.1 GCA_020446505.1 Novosphingobium sp.
CTGCGCGAGCAGGGCTTCAAGCTTGCCGTGATCGATACGCCGCCCGCGATCACCATGGCGATCCAGAGCGTCATCTCCGTCGCCGAACTGATCGTGGTGCCGACTCGCCCGAGCCCGCACGACCTGCGCGCCGTGGGCGCTACCGTCGATCTGTGCGAACGCGCGGGCAAGCCGCTGCTGTTCGTCGTCAACGCCGCGACGCCCAAGGCGCGAATCACCTCCGAAGCTGCCGTCGCGCTGTCCCAGCACGGCACCGTCGCTCCGATCACGCTCCACCACCGCACCGATTTCGCTGCTTCGATGATCGACGGGCGCACGGTGATGGAAGTCGATCCCGATGGTCGCTCGGCGCACGAAGTCACGACCTTGTGGAACTACATTTCCGACCGCCTCGAAAAGAATTTCCGCCGCACCGTGTTTGCGGCTCCGGCTACCGCTGCCGCTGTTCCGCAGGCCAGTCGGCCGGTTGGCGGTTTCGGTCGCCGCGTCGTCGGTTCCTGAGGTCCAGGGCGATGGGTGAACCCAAGATCTTCGCCTCGCTTTCACCGAGACTGCTTGCCCGCAAGGGCGGAGCCAAGCCGGCCATGCGCCCGCAGGTTCAGCCGCTTGGCGACCTGCCGGTCGAATTCGCTTCGATGTCGCAGGACGACCTCGGCTGGAACGACATGGGCGATGAAGAAGCCCCTGTCGTAGCCGAAACCAGCGCCGAGATCGTCGAGATCGCCAGCGTTGACAAGAAGGCCCGCAAGGCTGCGCCGCCGAAGGTTGTCGAACAGCAGCAGAATCTTGCCGAACGGCTTTCGCGCTCGGCCAGGACGACGCTCCAGCCTGCCGGTCGCCGCGCTGCCTTTACCTTGCGCCTCGATACCGAGCGCCATCTGCAGCTCCGGCTCGCAAGCACGGTCGCGGGCCGCAGCGCGCAGTCGCTTCTGACCGAAGCCCTTGATCGCATGATCGACGAGATGCCCGAAATCCGGTCGCTGGCCGAAAACGTCCGCAAACGCAGCTGAGTTCCAAGGGGGGAAACCGATGAACAGCCAAGCCATCAACCGCAAGGTACTGGGCACTGCCGCCTGCACCGCCATGGCCGCCGTACTCGTGTCCGGCTGCGCCAGCAGCGGTCGCATGGCCATGCGGGATTCCGCTCCGGTGGCCTCCAGCAAGGCCGACCGCAACGTCAGCAAGGCGATTGCGGCAGCCGAGAAGCAGACGGAAAAGAACCCGCAGGACGCGGCAGTTCGCGCCAGCCTTGGCTCATCCTACCTCATGGCAGGACGCTTTGAATCGGCAGTCACCTCGTTCGAGGACGCGCGCTATCTCGGCGACACCAGCGGTCGCACCGCTCTTGGTCTGGCGCTGGCCCATATCGGCGTCGGCAATGGAGCAGAAGCCGTAGCCGTGCTCGACAGTTCGCGCAGCGATATCGCCGTCAGCGATTACGGTCTTGCGCTGGCTCTGGCTGGCGAAACCGGTCGCGGCGTCCAAATTCTGGCCGATGCCCTGCGCGGCGGCGAGAACACCGTGAAGCTGCGCCAGAACCTCGCCTATGCCTATGCGCTCGACGGGCGCTGGAGCGAAGCGCGGGTCATGGCTTCGCAGGACGTTGCTGCCGACAAGCTCGATGCCCGCATCACCGAATGGGCGCATCAGGGCAAGCCGGAGGACTTCCGTCTGCGCGTCGCCTCGATGCTCGGCACCCAGGTCCGGGCCGACGAAGGCCAGCCAAGCTACCTTGCCATCGCCCGCGATCCTTCGCGCGAGAGCGCCGCGCTGCCGGTTCCATCGCTTGCGAGGACGGACAGCAACGGCGAACTGCCGCCCGTCGAAAATGGCGAGAGCTTCTGGGTTGCCGAGGCAACTCGTCCCGAGCCGGTATCCGCGCCAGTCGCGCCCGCAACCACGCGGAGCGAAGTCGCTGCGCAGCCGCCGGTTCCGGTTGCTGCCGCAGCGCCCGCCAGTGACAGCGATTTCGATTCCGCTTTCCTCAAGCCCGCAGAGCGGCCCGCCATGGTTGCTGCTGCGGCATCGGCGCCGACGGCAAGGGTTACCTCTGCCGCATTCGAGCAGCCCGAGCGCAAGTCGCGCAAGGTTGTGGCGGCGAACAAGATCTTCCCCGGCGTCAAGGGCGCTGCCAGCGGTTCGCATCTCGTGCAGCTTGGCTCGTTCTCTTCGCAGGCTGGCGCCGAGCGCGCCTGGTCGATCTTCCTCTCGCGCAACCCTGAACTGGCAGGTTTCGATCGCACGATCACCCAGGCAGTTGTCGGCGGCAAGCACTACTGGCGCGTGTCGGCTGCCGGTCTCGACGGTTCGTCCGCTCGCAAGATATGCACGACCGTGAAGAACCGCGGCGGTGGTTGCATTGCCTGGGCAGCGGGCGCTCCGCTCCCCGGTGCGATCCGTCAGGACTGATCCGAAAAGACATATCTCAGGCCCGAAGTGAAAAGGCCCCTTCCGTCATCGGGAGGGGCCTTTCGCTTTCAGGCGACTTGCGCGCCGCCCTTGAACAGGGCGAGGACACGGCCCTGGACCGGCTGGCGGTCGAACGGGGTGTTCCCGGCGCTCGCTTCCATCTGGGTCGAATCGACGATCCACGGTCGTTCGGGGTCGATCACCGCGATGTCGGCTTCGGCTCCTGCCTCCAGCCGCCCGGAATTGACGCCGAGCAGCCTCGCAGGATTGCCCGCCAGCAGCTCGAAAGCGCGGGCGAGCGGGATGACGCCGTCGCGCACCAGATTGAGCGTCAGCGGCAGCAAGGTTTCAGCGCCTGCCATGCCCGGTTCCGAATCGGCAAAGGGCAGGCGCTTGTCTTCCGGTCCGCGCGGATCGTGGCCCGATGCGATCACGTCGATGGTGCCGTCGCCGATGGCCGCGATCACGGCCTTGCGGTCCCGTTCGGAGCGCAGCGGCGGCGAGAGGCGCATGAAGGTGCGGAAATCGGCCAGCGCGGTTTCGCTGAGCATGAAGTGCGCTGGCGTGACGCCTGCCGTGACGGGCAAGCCGCGTGCCTTGGCGGCGCGCACCAGATCGAGGCCTGCCGCAGTCGTCACCTGCCGGATATGCAGCCGCGCCCCCGCGATTTCGGCCAGCGCGACATCGCGGGCAATGGCGAGCGCTTCAGCCTCGACCGGGGCCGAGGGTAGCCCCAGCCGCGTCGCCATCTCGCCGGCGGTGGCGACGGCATTGCCAGCCAGCCCCGCATCCTCAGCGTGCGTGCAGACCACGAGGTCGAGCATGGCCGCATATTGCAGCACGCGCAGCATGGTGCCCGAATCGCCGATCCAGCGCCGCCCGGTCGCGACCGCCTTCGCGCCCGCGTCCTTCATCAGCCCGAATTCGGCGAGGCGTTTGCCGTCCAGTCCCTGCGTGGCCGCAGCAAGCGGGTGGACCCAGAAATCGGGCTTGCCCGACGAGGCGACGAACCGCACGCGTGACGGCACGTCGAGGTTGCGGTTGTCGGGCATCAGCGCGGCGCGCACGATCCCGCCAAAGTGAAACGCGGGCTTGTCGACCGCGAAGGCGCCGAAATCCACGAGGCCGGGCGTCACCAGCTTGCCTTTTGCATCGTGGATGGCGTCGCCAGGCTCCGGGCCGACCTTGGCTCCCACAGCGTCGATATGGCCGTCAGCGCAGCGCAGGACGCCGGACACCGGCTCGGCCGCTCCGGGCAGCATCAGCTTCGCGTTGATGATCGTAAGGGGAGGGGCCACGCTCATTGCCAGCCCTCCACCTTGCGGGTTCGGCGGGTCAGCACGTCGAGGCAGGCCATGCGGATGGCCACGCCCATTTCCACCTGCCGGGTAATCAGCGAACGGTCGACCAGATCGGCGACGGTGCTGTCGATCTCGATGCCCCGGTTCATCGGGCCGGGGTGCATCACCAGCGTGTCCGGGCTGGTCCGCGCCAGCCGCTCTTCGGTGAGGCCGTAGAGGTGGCGGTATTCGCGCGGGCTCGGAATGAACTCGCCTTCCATGCGCTCCATCTGGAGCCGCAGCATCATCACCACGTCGACGCCCTCGATCGCCGTGTTGAAATCGTGGAAGACCTCGACCTTCATCTCCTCGATGCCTGCGGGCATGAGCGCAGGCGGAGCGCAGACGCGCACGCGCGCGCCGAGCGAGGTGAGGCACAGGATGTTGGAGCGTGCGACCCGGCTGTGCAGGATGTCGCCGCATATCACCACGGTCAGCCCGTCGATCCTGCCCTTGGCATTGCGGATCGTCAGCGCGTCGAGCAGCGCCTGTGTCGGATGTTCGTGCTGGCCGTCTCCGGCATTGAGGACGGGGCAATCCACCTTGTCGGCGATAAGCTGCACCGCGCCCGAACTGCCGTGGCGGATGACGATCGCATCGGCGTGCATGGCGTTGAGCGTCATCGCCGTGTCGATCAGCGTTTCGCCCTTCTTTATCGAGCTTTGCGCCGCGTGCATGTTGACCACGTCCGCGCCCAGCCGCTTGCCCGCGATCTCGAAGCTGAGCAGCGTGCGGGTGGAATTCTCGAAGAAGGCGTTGATGATGGTCAGGCCCGCCAGCCGGTCGTCATGCTTGGTCGGCCTGCGCCCAAGCTCGACCCATTGCGCCGCCTCGTCGAGCAGGAACAGGATCTCGTGCGGCTGCAGCACGTCGATGCCGACGAGATCGCGGTGCGGGAAGGCCGCCGATCCCGGAGGGTAGGGAGATTCTCGCGATGTCATTGAAGATGGTGCCATAAGCGAGCATTTGGCGAGGCTCAAGCCAATTTGCCGTATGCCACGCGACTGCTATGCAGCGAGCGCGTCTGGTTGAGGAACACCGAATGGAATTCGCGCGCAAGGTCTGGAAAGTGCTGGTGGCGGTAAAGGACGGCCTGGCACTGCTCCTGTTGCTGATGTTCTTCGGCTTGCTCTACGCCGCACTGTCGGCCCGGCCCGGTCCTGCTGCCGTCGAAAAGGGCGCGCTGCTGCTCAAGCTCGACGGGTTCGTGGTCGAGGAGCCGAGCATTGTCGATCCGATCACCCTGCTGATGTCGCCCGAAGCGCCTCTGGGCGAACAACGCGCTCGCGACGTGGTGCGCGCGCTGCGCACGGCTGCAAAGGACGACCGCATCAAGCTGGTCGCGCTCGACCTTTCCGGCTTCCTCGGTGGCGGACAGGTCCACATGGAAGAGATCGCCGATGCGCTCGATCTGGTGCGCAAGTCCGGCAAGAAGGTCTATGCCTTTGGCCTCGCCTATTTCGACGACGGATTGTTGCTGGCGGCCCATGCCGATGAAGTCTGGGTCGATCCGCAGGGCGGCGCGTTCATATCGGGGCCGGGCGGCAGTCACCTCTATTACGCAGGTCTGCTCGAAAAGCTGAAGGTCAAGGTCAACGTCTTCCGGGTCGGCACATACAAGAGCGCGGTAGAGCCCTACATCCTGAATGGCCCCTCCGAGCCGTCCCGACGGGCCAGCGAGGCGCTCTACGGCACGATGTGGGACCACTGGCAGGCCGAATACCGCAAGGCGCGGCCAAAGGTCGATCTGGACCTCGTTGCCAACCGTCCGGCAGAATGGCTTGAAGCATTGCAGGGCAATTCGGCGCTCGCGGCCAAGTCGGCCGGGATTGTCGACCGCATCGGCACGATCAGCGATTTCAACCTGCACTTGCAGGAACTCGCCGGCGAAGACCCGCGCGACGACAGCTTCGGCGCCTATGCCCGGACGGACATGAAAACCTGGCTCGCCGCCAATCCGGAGGAGAAGCCCGGGAAGGCGATCGGGGTCGTTACCATAGCGGGCGAACTGGTGGATGGCGAGGCGGGACCGGGCGTGGCCGGTTCGGAACGCATCGTCGGCGTGCTCGAAGACGCTTACGACGACGATCTTGCCGCGCTGGTCGTCCGGGTCGATTCGCCCGGCGGCTCGCTGCTGGCCTCCGAACACGTTCGCCGCGCAGTGCAACGTTTCAAGGACAAGGGTATTCCCGTCGTCGTTTCGATGGCGAACCTTGCCGCGAGCGGCGGCTACTGGGTGTCGACACCAGCTTCGCGCATCTTTGCCGAGCCTTCGACGATTACCGGGTCGATCGGTGTTTTCGCTGTCATCCCGACATTCGGCGAGGCGCTGGATTCGATTGGCGTGAAGTCCGAAGGGATCAAGACCACGCCGCTGACCGGGGAGCCCGATGTTATCGGCGGGTTCTCGCCCGAGATGCAGACAATCCTCCAGTCGCGCGTGGAGAACAACTACCGCGAATTCGTCTCGCTAGTGGCCAAGTCGCGCAAGATTTCCGCCGACAATGCGCCCGACTGGGCGGAAGGCCGGCCCTGGGATGGCGGCACCGCGCGCCAGCTTGGTCTTGTCGACCAGTTCGGCGGCCTCGACGACGCGCTCGCCTTTGCGGCGAAACAGGCAGGGTTGGCGGACGGAAAGTGGCATGCCGAGTATCTCGGGCAGCAACCGGCCAACTCTGTCGCAGCGATTCTTTCCCGGCTCGCGGGAAGCGAGGGCAGGCAGGGCGCTGCGGGCGACTTCGTTTCGGCGCTTGCCATGCGGCAGGACCGCCTGCTGGACCAGGTGGAAGCCGCTCTCCGTGGGCTCGTGGAGACGCGCGGGGTCCAGGCGCTGTGTGTCGAGTGCCCTGCAGTCGGGACGCAGCCCGTGAGCAGGAGCACGCCGCGCGAAAGCAGCCTGATCCTGTCGCTGCTGAAGGCTATGGCAAGCTAGGCTGCTCGTCCGGCGACTGGCCGGGCTCGTCGAAATCCGGCGCGATTCCGGGCGCTTCGTCGGGAGCGGGAGCAGGACCGGGCTCGGGTGTCATCGGCGGTGTCTCGGGCGGCGCTTGCGGCTCGATATGGTTGGGCGGGGTTTCCGGCTGGGTGGCCATGGCATTTCCCTTTCGTTCATTGTCTGGAGGGCATCTGGGCATCGCAAGGCTTGCTCGCAAGCGCCTGCTTGCCCTTTGCAGCGAGTGCTTCTAAGGGCACGCCTTGGTTTTTTCGGTCGCTCGTGCGGCCGGCAGGCAGAGCTTTGGCCGCGGGCGTGGCGGAACTGGTAGACGCGCTGGTTTTAGGTACCAGTATCGCAAGATGTGGGGGTTCGAGTCCCTTCGCCCGCACCAGCAAGCTCGCCGCCGGATGACGCGACGCCCTGTATCGCAGAGAGGTTCCAATCAAATGCAGATTGTCGAAACAACGAACGAGGGCCTGAAGCGCGCTTATAGCGTCACCATCAGTGCCAAGCAGATCTCCGACCAGATCGAAGGCGAAGTGAAGCGTATCGCGCCGCAGGTGCAGATGCAGGGCTTCCGCCCCGGCAAGGTTCCGGCCAACCTGATCCGCAAGATGCACGGTGCCGCGCTGCATCAGGACGCGCTCAATTCCTCGATCCGCGAGGCGATGGACAAGCTCGTCGAGGATAACGACCTGCGCCCCGCCATGCAGCCGCAGATCGAGCTTGGCGAAGGCTATGAGGAAGGCAAGGACGCCGAGCTTTCGGTAAGCCTCGAAGTGCTGCCCCGGATCGAGACGCCGAGCACCGATGGCCTGAAGATCGAGAAGCTGGTCGTGCCGGTGGCCGATTCGCAGGTCGACGAGGCGGTCGAGCGGATTGCCGGACAGCAGAAGAGCTTCAAGGACGCCGCCAAGACCAGGAAAGCCGCAGAAGGCGATCAGGTCGTGTGCGATTTCCTCGGCAAGGTCGATGGCGTGGCATTCGAAGGCGGTGCTGCCGAGCAGCAGGCCATCGAGATCGGCGCTGGCCGCCTGATCCCCGGCTTCGAGGAGCAGCTCGTCGGCCTCAAGGCAGGTGACGAGAAGCAGATCACCGTCACTTTCCCGGAACAGTATCCGGCCGAGCATCTTGCAGGCAAGGAAGCGACTTTCGACATCACCGTCCACCAGATCAAGGTCGAGGCGGAAACCACGATCGACGACGAATTTGCCAAGCAGCTCGGTCTTGAAGGACTGGACCAGCTCCGCACCCTGATGCGCGGCCAGCTGGAGCAGGAAACCGCTGGTCTGACCCGCACGCAGATGAAGCGCGCCCTGCTCGACCAGCTTGCCGCCGGCCACGATTTCGACGTTCCGCCGTCGATGGTCGATGCCGAGTTCCAGCAGATCTGGATGCAGCTCGTCCAGGAAGCTGCCCGCGAGGAAGATCCCGAAGCGGCGCAGAAGGAAATCGAGGCCGAGAAGGACGATTACCGCAAGATCGCCGAGCGCCGCGTGCGCCTTGGCCTGCTGCTTTCCGAAATCGGCCAGGCCAACAACGTGCAGGTCAGCCAGCAGGAAATGCAGCAGCTGATGATGCAGGCCGCCCAGCAGTACCGTCCGGAGGATCGCGAGCGGTTCTTCCAGTTCGTCCAATCCGATCCGATGGCCGCCGCCCAGCTTCGTGCGCCGCTCTACGAGGACAAGGTCATCGACTTCCTGATCGACCAGGCCGAAGTGACCGAGCGCGAAGTGACTCGCGAAGAACTTCAGGCTGCGATCGAGGCCGACGAAAGCTCGGATTCCGCGAAGAAGGCGCCTGCCAGGAAGACCGCGGCCAAGAAGCCCGCCGCCAAGAAGACGGCTGCCAAGACCGACGAGACCGAGGAAAAGCCCGCTGCTGCCAAGGCTCCGGCCAAGAAGGCGCCAGCCAAGAAGCCCGCTGCTGCCAAGAAGGCCGATGGCGACGACGCTGCAAAGCCTGCCGCCAAGAAGGCGCCGGCGAAGAAGGCTCCTGCCAAGAAGCCAGCAGCAAAGAAGTCTGACGCCGCTTCATGATCCGAAACTGGTTGTCGCCGCCGTCGTCTGATGGCGCGTCCGGCGCGACAATCAGGTATGATCGCTTGTTGCTGGCGGTCGCGGCAGCGGCCTGGCTGGTAGCTGTCGTCCTGATCCTGCCACTTGGCTACGGTCGCGACAACGACAGCTACCTGATGCTGCACACCTGGCAGAGGATGGCTCACGACGGCATCTATATGCCCTCGCGCAATCCCAGCTTTCCGTTTGCCGAATTTGCGATCGGTTCGACCGCTGCGATTGGCGGGGCATGGCTTTCGAACCTGCTCATCGCAACATGCGCTGCAACGACAGCAGTGCTGGCCTACATCCTGGCGCTGAAGCTGGAGGTTGCCCGGCCGGCCCTGGTTACCGCGCTATTCCTCGCCAGTCCGGTCATCATGGTGCAGTCGGCGACTTCGATCGACTACATGATCGCCTTCTCTTGCCTCCTGGGCGGGATGGTTCTGATCCTTCATGGCCGGGTGTTGCCCGGTGTGATCCTTCTCGCCGTTTCCGTCGGAACGCGCATGCCGATGCTGTTCTACGCCGGATTCTTCCTGTGGCTGATGGCACGACAGCGAACCGTCGAGGGTCTTCGCTTCGTCGAGGCCTTCGCCGTGCTGTTCTTCGTTTCGGGCCTCTTCTATCTGCCGGCATGGATCCATAATTCGCTCGGTTTCGGCTGGATAACCGCGTCCTGGATCGAAGATCAGGGCATGCTCGCCTGGCTGGCTCGTCTCGCGGTCAAGCCCACGCGCATCTTCGGCCTGATCCCGAGCATCGCCGCCGTAGGGCTATTGGCTGTTCTCTGGTGGCGCGGGCGGCTGGCATTGCCCTGGCGCAGCAGTTTCGCGACGCGGCTGTCGCTCGTGATGTGTCTTATCACCGTGGCGATATACATGCGTCTGCCGACCGATGTGGCCTACATGATCTTCGCGATACCCTTCCTTGGCATCCTGCTTGTCGAGTGCAATGCCGTTCCCGTCCTGGATCTGCTCGTAGCGGGCGGATTGCTGACTGCGGTTGTGGAAGTGGAGCCCCTGGTAATCCTGAGCAAGGACGGGGATGAATGCGGCTGGCTGGTCCGATCCGCGCGCATTTCGCCGCACTTCGTCGCCGGTCCGGTTCTCGCCGAAATCCAGGGCCATGACCTGGGAGAGCGATGCGGGAGGCAATGGCTTCTCATCGATTACGAAGACGCCAACCGGCCGCTCCCCTGAATCAACGGGAATCAGGTTAACGCACTTGAACATCGTGAAGGCAGACGCGACATAGGCGGGCCAATCACAAGAGGACTCCCATGATCGATCTGTTCGGGCGCAACGACGCGCAGGGCCAATTCACTACCGACCCCGTTACCGGCGCACTGGTTCCGGTCGTTGTCGAGCAGACCAGCCGGGGCGAGCGCAGCTTCGACATCTTCTCGCGCCTGCTGCGCGAGCGGATCGTCTTCGTGACCGGACAGGTCGAGGACAACATGGCCTCGCTGATCGTCGCGCAGCTTCTGTTCCTCGAATCGGAAAACCCGTCGAAGGACATCTCGATGTACATCAATTCGCCAGGCGGCGTGGTGACGGCGGGCATGGCGATCCACGATACCATGCAGTACATCCGCCCCCGCGTTTCGACCGTGTGCATCGGTCAGGCCGCTTCGATGGGCAGCTTCCTGCTGGCCGCGGGCGAGCCGGGCATGCGCATCGCTCTGCCAAATGCGCGGATCATGGTCCACCAGCCTTCCGGCGGCGCACGCGGCATGGCCTCGGACATCGAGATCCAGGCGCGCGAGATCCTGCGTATCCGCCAGCGAATGAACGATCTTTACGTCAAGTACACCGGCCAGAGCCTGACCGAAATCGAGCGTGCGCTTGACCGCGATACCTTCCTCGAAGCCGAAGAAGCCAAGGCATTCGGCATCGTCGACAAGGTCTTCGAGAGCCGTCCGGACGCCGAAAAGCAGGGTGGCGATGCGGGTAAGGACAAGGGTTCGGACGACTGAGGTCAGACAATTTTCAGCCTTGCGCAAGCATTGCGCGGGTATAAGTCTGGATTGATAATTGCGGGCGGCTGGCTAATCTTGGCGAGTCGCCCGGATCGGGCGAAGCAGAAGAGAACGAGAAATTGAGCGGATCTGACGCCAAAAGCACCTTGTATTGCAGCTTCTGCGGCAAGTCGCAGCACGAAGTGCGCAAGCTCATTGCCGGCCCCACCGTGTTCATCTGCGATGNNGCGTCGAGCTGTGCAACGACATCATCCGCGAGGAAACCAAGGCCGGGATCAGCGGCAAGAAGGACGGCAGCGTACCGTCGCCTCGTGACATCTGCGAGACACTGAACGATTATGTGATCGGGCAGGACCGCGCCAAGCGCGTGCTCTCGGTCGCGGTTCACAACCACTACAAGCGCCTCAAGCACGGCGGCAAGGCAGGCGACGTCGAGCTGTCGAAATCGAACATCCTGCTCGTCGGGCCGACGGGTTCGGGCAAGACCCTGCTGGCGCAGACGCTCGCCAAGACCTTCGACGTGCCCTTCACGATGGCCGATGCGACCACGC
>JAGREN010000020.1:0-40972 GCA_020446505.1 Novosphingobium sp.
GTCAACTCTCAGCGGAAATCAACATACTGGGGCAAGATTCAAGGCGAGTGGGGCGATTTCAAGGCCACCGTTTCTGCCGATTACATGAAGATGGGCGGCGTTCCGGTTCCTATCCAGATCGTGGCTGCTTCGCCGACTGTGCTGGCGTTCCTGAACAATTCGGTCGCTCTGGGCGGCAACACGATTCCGGTCACGAACAAGCCGCTCTTCAAGTACGAGAATTACGCTGATCCTATACCGCAGCGCATCGTGCAGAAGGGCGTTCATCTCAATCTCGAATATGCGCTCAACGAAAATCTGACCGTGAAGGCAATCGGCGGGCTCCGGGCTTTCCGGCGTGACGACACGAACAATTACGGGCCGTCAGATCTGCGCGGCTTTGCGTCGCAGGGTGCGACATTGCCCCCGGTCCAGCGGACGTGGGCTGGTTGGTATGGCTTCCTGGATCGTTTCCAGGATCAGCATCAGAAGACCGTCGAGCTTCAGCTGCTCGGATCGTACGATACGCTCAATTTCGTGGTCGGTGGCTTCTACTTCGACGAGCATATCCGCGATTTCGGTACTACTCGACTGCCGTTCATCATCAGCCCGACGGTGGCATTCGATTCGGTCAGCTACCGCGACTACACAGTCGACAGCAAATCGAAGGCCGTCTATGCGCAGGTCGACTGGCGTCCGCCTATCCTCGACGAGCATCTCGAGCTGACAGGCGGCATCCGCTACACGGATGACTCGCGCATCTTCGATCAGGTTCAGGCGGTCGTGCGCCGTCTGGAGATCAAGGACGACAACGTTTCCTACATGCTGGGAGCGAACTACGAATTCACCGACAACATCATGGCCTATGTCCGCTACGCGACCGGCTATCGTGCCGGTGGCTACAATGCGCGCAGCACCGGATCGGTGGATCCCGAGTACGATCCCGAGAAGATCAAGTCGTGGGAAGCGGGCCTCAAGCTTGAAGCGCTTGACCGTCGCCTTCGGGTAAACGCCGCAGTGTTCCTCAACAAGAACTACGATGCGCAGGTTGCCCAGTTTGCAGCGCCGACCAGCTCGACTGGCGGCGGTAACGTCAACGTCAACGCCAATGCGGAATACAAGGGCTTCGAGATCGAGGCGACGCTCGTTCCAGTCGATGGCCTGACGATCGCGGGTTCCTATGGTTACGTCGATCCCAAGTACAAGTCTTTCCCGAAACTGGTGACTGGCGGGGTGATCTCGACCGGTTGTGTCGCAACGGACAATGCCGCAATTCAGGATTGTGCCGCGATCCAGCTGTTCCAGAACCTGCCGAAGACCAAGTGGGACGCATCGATGATGTATGAGTTCCCGCCGGAAGATTGGGGAACATTCTCGGTGGGGGTCGACTATTCCTTCACGGGCAAGACGCCTGGCAATCTGGCATCGGTGGGTGTGATGTTCCCCACGGAGCTCGATAACAGGTCCTATGGTCTGCTCGGTGCGCGAATGGCAGTGACGGAAATCCCGATCAACGATCGCGTTCGCGGTACGCTGGCCCTGTATGGCCGGAACATTACTGACCGGCGCTATTCCACTGCGTCAATCGACTTCACGACCGGGATCGGAACCCAGAACTTCCCCGAACGCCGCACCATGGGCGTGGAGGCGAAGGTCGAATTCTAACGGTCTGACGTCAGGGAAAAATGTCGGCGGCCGTACCTTTGGTCCGGCCGCCGTTTTTTTCAGTCGAGCAGAAACCTGTTTCGCATTTGCAGCACGAATTGCACTTGCGCTAACACGCCATCCCGCTCAAAATAGCGTTGCAGACCGCAAGGGGCGGTTTGCCGAGAATCGCATACGGATCGGATGCGCAAAACCGCACTTTTCAGCCAGCTGATTGTCGCAGCAATCGCAGTCTCGTCTGTGTCGGCTCAGGCCGACGTGCTCGAGATTGGCGACGATGGCGCGACGTGGATCGCCGGTGGGCCTGACACAATCGGCGGACCGCCTGCCGAAGCGCCAGCGCAAGTCTTGCAGCAGCCTGAGGCCGCATCGGTCGATGTTCATGCACTCGCGGTTACCGTGCCTGTTGCGGCGGCCGGACCTGCGAGCTGGAGCGCGCGCGTAGCGCAGCTATCCGCCAAATATGATCTCAGTCCCGCGCTTATCGAGGCACTGGTCTGGCAGGAAAGCCGCTGGCGGCATGACGCTGTCTCGCCGGTCGGGGCGCGTGGCCTTGCCCAGCTCATGCCCGGAACTGCTCGCCAACTTGGCGTCAATCCTGACGATCCGAACTCCAATCTTGAAGGCGGCGCGCGGTACCTGCGGCAGCAACTCGACGCCTTCGGTGGCAATCTGGAAAAGGCGCTGGCGGCATACAATGCCGGGCCGGGCCGCGTAAGGCAGGCTGGCGGCGTCCCTGCCATTCGCGAGACTCAGCAATATGTGTCTGCCATTATCGGACGACTGGCAGCTCCGGTCCGAAAATGATCGGCAGATGTTGCACGGCAGGTTCTGCCCCTGGCAAGATTTCATGCTTTCCTGTGCGGGTTCAGGCTCTCGACAGGCATTTCGCCCGAAAGATTTCCCGATGAGCAGACTACCGACCTTCGCCCTTGGCGCAGCAACTGCATTTGCGCTAGCTGCGACGAGTGCTGCGGCGCAGGATGACCCGCGCCTGGTCACGCGTGAATATGACGCTGCGAAAATCGTCAGGATCGAGGGCAGGCCTGGCGTGCAGGCTACCATCGTCTTTGCCGAGGACGAGAAGATCGAGAACGTCGCGGTCGGCGATTCGGAGAAATGGCAGATCACGCCGAACAAGCGGGCTAACCTGCTGTTCGCGAGGCCGCTCGATGCGGCTGCCGTCACGAATATGACCGTGGTGACGGACAAGCGGACCTACCTGTTCGACCTTGTCGCAACGGCAAAGGACAAGCCGGTTTACCTGTTTCGCTTCACCTACGGGAATGGCGTTAACCCGTTACCTGCGAGTGAAGTTTCGCCGCCGGTAGAATCGGCGATGGTTGCCGCCGCACCTCAGCCGGTGCCGCCAGCCGAACCAGTTCTTGCAGCTGCACCTCGTGTGCGCAAATCTTCGCGTGAGCAGGCAAATCCGGCACCTGCTCCTGAGCCTGAGCCGCTCATTGCAGAGGCGGCACCGGCCACGTCGGCAATCGACGATGCAATCGCTGCCAGCAGCGACTCTGCTGCTCCTGCCGGTGAAGCGGTCGGGGCTGGTGAGGAGAAGCTTGCAAAGGCCGAACCCGAGAAGAAACCGAAGCGAGTCAGGAAGGCAAAGAGTGAACCCAAGACCGAAGCCGATGCCCCGCAGCAAGCGCCCGTCGTTGCTGCGTCCGAGCCTGTTCCTGTCGCTCGACCGGTTACGATCGAGGCGCCGGGCACTCTGAACTTTGCCTGGCCCCGTGACGGGAAGGCCTCTCTCCTGCCGAAGCGAATTTACGATGACGGAATGGCGACCTACCTGATCTGGGGGAAGAACCAGACGCTGCCGACCGTGACCGTTACGGACGCCACTGGCGCAGAGACGACACCGCGGCAGACATCCGAGAACAATTCTATTGCTATCGCCGGGGTTCCGTCAGTGATCGTGCTGCGGCAGGGCAAATCGAGCGCGAAGCTGGAGAACCTGCGGCCCATTCAAATATCCACACTTCCGGCAAGACAACTGTCAGCCCAGGCGAGCAGCACTTCTCCATCAGCAGGAAGCAATTAGGTCATGGCAGGTGCGCTCGGCGAAAGGGATGAAACCTCTACCGAACCGCTCGAGGGCCGTCGCGGTCGCAGAAGCGCGCGAGTGATCGACTTTGCGACCCGGAGCGTCCGCGAACCTGAAGTCTCACTTCCGAGAGGAGATCGTCTCGGCATGATTGCCGGTTTCCTGGTGGTCGTGATCTTGTTGGGCCTTACCTATTGGACGCTCAAGGGAGTACAGGGCAAGCCGATCAGGGCCTCGGCTCCCAGCGCGGCACAGCACCCCGAATCCATGATCCGGATCCCGATAACGCAGCCCGGTGACGATCGACTGGTCGAGGTCGCGCCGCCAGTCGTATCCAATGAGGAAGCCACAGGGCAGCTGCCCATGCCGGACCTTGCACCTGTGCTCGCCGATCCGCCATCCAGTCCTGGTGGCACGGCGCCGCTGTTCCCCGACGCTGAACCGCAAGCGGTTGTCAAATCACCTCCCAAACCGACCGTGGTTTTTGAAAGCGGAGGTGGCAATTCGCCTGTGAAATTCGCATTCGAAGGTGGCAGCGACGACAAGTTCGCCCGGACGGTCGAGCCCGAAGTGACAAAGCCGGCTGCGACGACAAGCGTCAAATCCAGAACGCCTCCCTCCAAAGTCGCTTTGGCGACCACTGTCGGAAGAGGGACCGTGGTCCCGGCTGTGCTGGAAACTGCAATCGATACCGACGTACCGGGCGGTGTGCGGACTGTCGTGACCAATAGCGTCCTCTCGTCTGACGGAAAGTTGGCGCTGGTGCCGAAATCGTCGCGCATGATCGGCAAGTATCGCACGAGGGAATCGAAAGGCCAGAAGAGCGCGTTCGTGGTCTGGACCCAGATCGTTCAGCCGGATGGGACCAAGGTCGATATCGGACCTGCTTCTGCCGGTTCCGGCGACAAGCACTTCTTCGAAGACTTCGCTTCCGCACAGCTCGTTTCGGTCATTTCAGGACAGACCGGGCCGGATTTCCGCGCGCGCCAGGGTGAACCGGTGCGTATCATGGCCGCCAGGGATCTTGATCTGGCGAAGAGTCGCTGACCGCCGACAACCTCAGTCCGGCATCAGCCAGCTGCCGTTCTCGACGAATACCTTTTCCAGAACATCGTGGCCAAACGGTGCAACCCGCTCGCTGACGTCGATCATCGGCTTGCGACCGCCTTCGGGATGCGGATAGTCGCTGGCGTAGCAGTAGATTTCCGGCATTTCGTAGCGGCGGATGTAGGTGTCGACCGGCTCAATATCGAACAGCGAATAGCGGGTGTTGCGGCGGACATAATCAGAAGGCTTCATCGAAAGCCTGAGATCGCCGTCCATGTTGCCAAGCGAAAACTTGCGCTGATGCGCGAACCACAGGTTGAGGTTCTCGGCGAGCGGTCCGACCCATTGCGCGGTTACTTCGCAGGCTCCGAAGCGCAGGTCGGGGTAACGCTCGAACACGCCGCCCAGCACCATTGTCGCCACGAAGTTCTGGACCGGCAGGTGCAGTGTCGAGAGCGTCCAGGGATCCATCTGGAATTCTTCGCCTGCTTTCCAGCCTTCGAACTGCGGCGCATTGCGCCATTCCGCGCTCGACAGGAATTCGAAGTCGGCCCCGACGTGGGCCATGATGGCAACGCGGGCCACCTCACACATGTCCCACATCGGATCGAGGCTCGGGTGCGCGGGGGAGACGCCGCCGGGGAGCGCCGCGCTTGGCAGCCAGACCGCGCGAACGCCGCCATCGATGAGACGGCGAACCTGCGAAATTAGCGACGGCACGTCGGGAGCCAGGGCGATTGCCACCATGCGCAGCCGGTCGTCTCGCCGCGCAACCCGCAGGCAGAAATCATTGTAGAGCCCGATCATCTGCAGGGCGAAAGCCTTGCGGTCTCCTGTGATCGACCGATACATGTTCGGAAAGGCATTGGCCCTGAAGTAGAAGCTCGTCGCGTAAAGCCCGATGCTGCCCGGAAAGACCATCTGCCTTGCCACGCCGGTACGGTCCATGACCTCCAGCCGCCTGTCGAAATCGAAGGCGCCGGGAGCACTCGCGAACTTCGTGTTCCAGATGCTGTCGGTATCGATGGGCGTATCGTCGGCTGCCACGAACTGGCGGATCGGCATCTTCGAATCTTCGTGTGCTTCGACGAACGGCCGGGTCGCTTCTCCGAACTGATCGATCCAGTGATTGACCGGCGTGTATTCGTGCGCGTCGGCATCCATGATCCGGCCGGCAAACGGCATAAGGCATTCGGGAATGGCTAGATTGGTGTGCATTGCCGGGTCGTCCTCTCGGTTCTTGCTAATCATACCATTGAATTTCCCTCTGTCATGCTATGGCCGGTCACAAGGCTGCGCCGTGAGTGAGACGTGGCATGGGAGAGAAGGCGATGGCAATCAAAGTCGGGGTAAACATTCTGGGGCTGCAATCCCTTGTTGGCGGAACGGTGAAAGACGTTCTCGACGTGGTGGTCGAAGCGGACCGCAAGGGCGTGGACTACGTCACGCTCGGCGATCACCTCGGTTTCCAGCGGTCGGCGCACGAGACGCGGCGGCAGACGCACGCCTTTCCTTTCGTGCTGGAAGAACCCTGGCCCGAACCGATCACGTTTCTTTCGGCAGCAGCTGCTCTGACCGAGCGCATCAGGCTTTCGACCTTTGTGCTCATCGCACCTTTGCGGCCGACATTGTTGCTGGCCAAGCAACTGGCCACGCTGGACAATATCTCCAATGGTCGTGTCACCATGGGCCTTGGTGTCGGGTGGCAGGAAGAGGAATTTGCCGCTGCAGGCATGACCTTCGAGGGCCGCTTCGGCGATCTGGAGGACATGGTAACGGCCATGCGCGCTCTCTGGAGCGAGCCGCCTGCCAAGGCGAGCGGCAGGCATTTCCACTTCGAGGATTTCTATTCGCTGCCTCGGCCCGTGCAGGGTGCCGACCTGCCTCTGCTGTTCGGGATCAAGCCGACGCAGCGCAATATCGACCGCATGGCGCGGCTCGCGAACGGATGGGCGCTCAATCCTGCGGACCGCAAGGAATTCGTCGATACGGTCAAGGAGGTGAAACGCCTCGCCGCAGCCTATGGCCGGGATCCCGATGCACTCGAATTCGATGTGGGGCAGGGGCCGTCGATCACCCAGGATGGTGCGCTGGACGAGGAAACGATCCGCAGGCGGGTTCGTCAGGACGAAGCGGACGGAGCGACGATCGTCTCTTTCCTGGCACGGGATTTCTGCAAGCGCCCGGAGGATATCGGCCCGTTCCTCGACTTCATCGTTTCGCTCAAGGAGTGACTTGAAGAACAGGGAGCGCGTAGTCGCCGTTGTAGTGTCAGACTTTGCGGTGAAGTTCCGGGACGAACGGTGTCGTCCGGCCCACGTTGCTGCGTCGATCGCTGGCATTTCGGGGAATGATCCGGTTCGTAAATCCGAACTCGACTGCCTCGAAGCCCAGAACCCCGAGTTCCTCGTCAGTCAGGGTTTCGTAGACTTCGTCTGAAAGGCAGGTGGGATACTGGTGCTGCGAGGTGACTGCCAGCAGATTGTATCCGCTGCCTATGGCAATGCGCGTCTTGTCGGAGCGGTGCTCGCCCCCGCCGTGCCAGGTGCGCCCGTCCCACATCAGCGCGTCGCCCGCTTTGGCGACCGCCGTGTAGCAGGGCCATTCGTCGATATTGGCCTGCGTAATCTCACCGATATGCCGGTGCGTTCCCGGATAGATCTGCGTGGCGCCCATTTCCTCTTCGAAATCGGTCAGGCAGATGAAGATATTCACCATCGTCGAGCGTGTGCACATTTCGATCGGCAATATGCCTTCGTCATAGTGCGCGTTCTGTCTGGCCAGGCCGCGCTGGGTAATGGTCGCGGCTGAGGCCCAAAGTCTGAACGGGTGTACGCCGAAAACACCTTTCGCATAGGCAAGGCCCAACGGGTGCATGAACAGATCGATGAAAACCCGGCCCTTGTTGGGCAGAAATTCGACTAGCTGATAGCAATATGAGCCCTTGTCGCCCGGCACGCTCTCGATCAGGTCGATGGCGCCCTTTGGGCCACCTATGTTGGCGACGCCAAGCTCGCGCTCCATCTCTGCCTGTTCGAGCACGCGGTCCTTCAGCCGAGCGACGGTTGCCGGATCGAGATAGTTGCGGTGATGGTTGAACCCATATCGATCCAGGTTCTCAAGCCCCTTGGCAACATCCGTTACCGCTTCAGGCAGGCCGGACAGTTCTTTCATGACCCCCCGTTCATCGCTCTGGCTTGTCATTGCACTCTCCCACCCGGTTCGCCGTTCCGGAACCATGCGCGTCGCAGGTGTTCGGCGCGACTTGGCCACTGTCGCAAGTCGAACGACGCTTGACTGGTGCTTTTCATGGCCTTGCGCGGGCACATATCGCAAGCAGTTAGAATCCGGTGGATCGGTCGTCGGTCTGGCGAGCTTGCGTAAACCCGCATTGTGCCGGAGCATCGCCTGCTATTTGCCCGTTCGTGCATCACGCCAATTCCATTGGCGCCTGCGTTTCAGATTGAATGCTTTCCAGACCGTATTCTCAATGAGCAAGGGAATCCATTACGCGGTTGTTAACCACCAGGTGCTAGGCCGGAGCCGCATTGCCGAACGTCTTTATCGATGTTCGGTCGCTGGAGCACCGGGTCGCGCATGTCGGCAGAACAGCCTTCGCAGTTCTATTTCACGCAGTTCGAAAATCGGGTGCCGCCCGAGCCGTTGCCGCGCTTGCCGGTGGTCGAACGGATCTGGCAGGTGCTCGCAGTCGCGGCGCTGCTGGCCGGTGGCTATTACATCTACTGGCGCTGGACCAGTTCGCTCAACTGGGATGCACTGTGGTTTGCGATTCCGATGGTTCTGGCCGAGTCCTGCGCCTATTTCGGTCTGATCCTGTTCGTCATCAACCTTTGGCAGACGCGGGATTACGAGCAGCGCCAACCTCCCGCCTCTATCAACGATTGCCTTGCAGACCCGCTGCCGCAGGATCGCCCGGTCAGCGTCGACGTGTTCATCACGACCTACAACGAAGAGGTCGAACTCGTCCGCCTGTCGATCCGTGACGCCAAGGCGATCCGCCGACCGAACGGCGCTGTAGTCCAGGTCCATGTTCTCGACGACGGCCGCCGTGACGAAATGCGCGCGGTCGCTTTAGAGGAAGGCGTCAACTACATCTGTCGTGACAACAATGTAGGATTCAAGGCCGGCAACCTGCGCAATGCGATGGAGACGACGACCGGCGACTTCATCCTCATCTGCGATGCCGACACGCGCCCGTTTCCGACCATGCTGGAGCGAACGCTCGGCTACTTCCACGATCCCGACGTAGCGATCGTGCAGACCCCGCAATGGTTCTATGACTTGCCCGAAGGCATGGTGCTGAGCGACTGGCTCGGCCAGCGCGTCGGGAAACCGGGACGCTGGCTCGGCAAGATGGTCGAAGGCGTGTTCGGCGAAATCCGCATCGGCGAAGACCCCTTCGTGAACGAGCCGGCGATCTTCTATGACGTGATCCAGCGTCGCCGTAACCCGTTCAATGCCGCGTTCTGCTGCGGCGCCGGATCGCTCCACCGCCGCGAGGCCGTGATGATCGTGGCTCTGCGCGAATATTCGGACATGATCGGTTCGGCCACGAACAAGGACAGGCGCGCGGACGAAGCGGCGAGGGCGCTCGCGCGCTGGACGGCGGCGCAGGAGCAGGAACTCACGCCCTACAAGTTCCATGTCTCCGAAGACATCTATTCGACGATCGTCCTCCATCAGGACGAGGAGCGAAACTGGAAGACGGTGCTTCACCCCAACATCGAATCCCGGATGCTGTCGCCGCAGGACCTGCTGACCTGGACGATCCAGCGCTTCAAATATGCAGGCGGCAGCCTCGACATATTCTTCAACGACAACCCGGTGACCGCGCGCGGCATGAGCCTTGGCCAGCGACTGATGTACCTCAACACCTTCTGGTCCTATCTCGGCGCGGTCTGGAACCTTGTGTTCCTGATGGCGCCGAT
The DNA here is from genome assembly GCA_020446505.1 of Novosphingobium sp. Classification (GTDB taxonomy): domain Bacteria; phylum Pseudomonadota; class Alphaproteobacteria; order Sphingomonadales; family Sphingomonadaceae; genus Novosphingobium. The sequence goes on from JAGREN010000020.1 coordinate 9,697, forward strand.
CATCTATTTCTTCACCGCAATCCCGCCGGTGAGTGCCTATACCGGCGACTTCTTCGCGCGGGCCTTGCCGTTCCTCGTCCTGCTCGAACTGGCGTTCCTCGCGGGAACATGGGGCGTTTCGGGTTACAAGGCCAAGGTTTCCTATCTTGCCAGCTTCCCGCTTTCTCTGCGTGCGCTGTGGACGGTGCTGCGCAAGCGCAAGATTTCCTTCCCGGTAACGCCCAAGCAGCGCCAGGAAGGCAACTACATCGGACTTGTCTGGCCGCAGGCAGCGATCATGGTGCTGACCCTTGCGGGCTTCGCATGGGCCGCTTTCGAAATTTCGGGCGGGCGGGGCGGCTATTCGCTCGGGGGGCTGATCGCCAACGGCCTGTGGGGGCTGAACAACGTGCTCGCCATGTCGATCATGGTGCGCGCGGCCTTCTGGAAGCCGGACTACGAAGAGGCTTGATAATGAGCGTGAGAAAGAACCTCGTGCGCGGTCGCAGCCATATCATCATGGCCCTGGCGCTGATTGTCGCGGGAACCGTGATCGTCCAGATCGAGGACGAGGCACTCCAGAAGGAAGTGGGCAAGGCACCACCCGATCACTTCAAGGCGCTGCACGGCAAAACGGCCGCGAAGCCCTGAAGATCAGGCCTTGGGCAACGTCTTCACCATGCGCAGGCTATTGAGGCCGTCGCGGGTTTCGTAGTCTATACGGTCGACGCAGGCCTGCATTATGGCAATGCCCCTGCCGCTCTCCATGTCGAAGGATGGCATTTCGACGTCACCTTTCATCATGCCCTGCGGCATGGGAATTCCGCGATCGCAAAGAGAGACAGTCACGCTGGTTGCATCTGTCTCGATATGCATATCGAGCGAACCTTCGCCTGTTTCACCATAGCCGTGCTGGACGATGTTGTTCGCCGCTTCCACGAGCGCGAATTCGATATCGGTCGCCACTTCGGCAGGAAGTGCGAACTCGGCACAGAATGCCTGCAGTTCGGCCGCAAGCAGGCGTACGTCCTCGTAGGTCGCTGCGACTTTCAGCGACCGGACAGCCCGCTCATTTGCTGAGGGCAACGCGGGCCTCCTCGACATCGTCGAAGATTTCGAAGACCCGATCCAGCCGCGTGAGTTGGAAGAGGCGCAACGTGGAGGAGTTGAGCCCTGCCACTGCGAGCTTCCCGTCACGCGGCATCATCTTGAGCAGCGACACGATGGCGCCAAGTCCAGTGCTGTCGACGAAGGCGACCTCGCTGAAGTCGACGATGATGAGGCGCATGTCCTCGCTGATTTCCTCGCTGAGCCGCGCCTTGAATTCGGGTGCGGCGGCGGCGTCGAGCCGTTCCATCGGCAAACGCAGGACAAAGATGTCGTGATCTTGCGGCATGGTCATTCCTGTTCCCGATAGTCCAGCACGAGCACGGAGATATCATCTGCGGCGCCCTCAGGCCCAATCAATTCGGCCAGCTCGCGGTCCAGTTGCCCAAGCGCCTCGCAAAGCGGGCGCGCGGAGCGGTCAGAGAGGATATTTTCGAGCCTGTCGGCTGGCTCGCCTTCGAGCCCGTCGGAATGAACGACGAGCGCCGAGCCTGGAGCCAGGGCAAATTCGCAAACGTCGAACTGGCTGTCCTCGAACCATCCAAGCGGGAACGAGCCCTCGATATCCAGCGTCTCGACCATGCCCCCTCGCACCATCATCGGCTGTGGATGTCCGGCGCGGATCATCCAGCCGCGCTGCTGTTCCGGTGCGACCAAACCGCACAGGATCGTGGCGTATGTTTCCCCTTCGTCGGCTGCCAGTTCCTGGTTCAGCCCTTCCATCGCCCGTCGCAGCGCTTCGGGGCTGGATGGGGCGAGACCTTTCAACCGGTGGTGGATGTGAAACGATTCCAGCGCGGCGGGCACGCCATGGCCCCGCACATCGACCACGAAGAACAGCGTAGCGCCGCCATCGACCTGGCATACGCCGATAGAATCGCCACCTAGCTGCATGGCAGGCTGGTAGATCGTGGATACTTCGAGCGGACCGATCCGCGCGCCACCCGGAAGCAGCCGACGATGAAGGGCCGCGGCCGCTTCAAGGTCGGCGCGGACATGATCGAGGGCGGCGCGGGTTTCGCGATGAGCCTGTGCAATCATGCGGTTGCGCTCTTCGAGCCGCCTGCGCTGGCGCAAGTTGCGCCGCGCCGAACCGATGGCGAGTTCGAGGTGGATGGGTTCGAACGGCTTGTAGAGGAAATCGTCGGCACCCGCTTCCATCGCGCGGCGGATAGTTTCCGATTCCGCTCGGGCGGTCATCATCACGATATGCATGTAGGATCCGTCGCGCGCGGACTTGCGCAGGCGACGGGTCAGATCGATGCCGTCGATACCCGGCAATTGCCAGTCGATCACCAGCATTTCATAGGTGTTTTCGAGCACTGCGCCGAGCGCCACCGAACCGTCGCCGACGCTGCGCACGGTGCATCCTGCCTGTTCGAGCATGATCGAGAGGTATTCGGCCTGCAACTCGTCATCCTCGACCACGAGGACGCTGAGGGGACGATCCATTTGCAGGGATGGAAATTCGAGCATCGATCCTCCGCGGGCAACGCTGAACCTGACTGCGGTCCAGACCCGCCATGCCCGACAATTCCTAGCATCGTACTGGTTACTATTTGGCAAACTTTACCTGTTAGATCCCGGCTTGCAGGCGCGTGGATCATGCGATGCTAGGGGTGATCGGGCCGAGGGCCCCGACACTGCCGACAAGGTCAGATTGACGGCCCCGGGACCTCTGCAATGAATAGATCGCGACTGTTTCTTCTTCTAGTCGGCTTCGGCCTGTACGGGACGCTGGCCAGTCCGGCGCTTGCGCAGGACTCCGGCGTGGTGTTTGCAGGTGGAACCGTGAGCGACGGCGTGTCTGCCTTTGCCGGCGGCGTCGTCTCGCTGCCGGGAGCGCGGCTTGGCGACGGCCTGGCGATCCGCGGCACGGTAAACGGGGGCACCTATCACTACCGCACACAAGGTGTGCGGATCGATGCCGAATACTACGGCGGCGAAGTCGCTATGGTCTACCAGACATCGGGCGCGTGGGGCTGGGCAAACGCTTCCGTCGGCGCGCGCGTGACCGATACGAACCTCGATCCGTTCGATCCGGCCAACCGTCTAGAAGGCACCAGGTACGATCTCGCGCTGCAGGCCGAAGGGGTCGCGGGCAAGGACTGGCGGCTGCGCTGGTTCGGTTCGCTCGGCGTGTTCGACGAAACCTATAACCTGCAGGCCGGTCTTGGCAGGAAGATTGGCGACGACGAAACCTATGCCGGTCTTGAAGTGGGACTGCAGGGCGATCCAAGTTACCGGACCGGCACAGGCGGGATCTTCATCGAAACGGGGCTCGGCAAGGGCTGGAATGGGCGACTTTCCGGCGGGCTCAGCGAGCAGGCAGCGCGCGGCGCCAAGCCCTATGCCTCGATCGGTGTTTCACATGTTTTCTGAGCCGGGCAACAGCACCAGCCGTATTGGTGCCGTCCGCCGAAAGTTCCTCACGATCGCGGCCGTGAGCATTCCGGCAATCATCCTTGTCTTCGGCTTCGTTCTCTATCGTCAGTTCCAGGGCGCGGAGCATTTCCGCATGGAAGTCGAGCGGTCGCACCAGCGAAGCGCACAGATCCAGTCACTGTTGTCAGCGCTCAAGGACCTTGAAACTGGCCAGCGCGGCTATCTTATCACCGGTCAGGAGCGCTTCCTCGAACCCTATCGAGACGGTGATCGGCAAATTGACCGCACTTTGGCAAAACTCGATTCGATGATGTCGAACGACGAGGACGCCATGCGCGACCTCGCGATGCTCAAGCGCCTCTCGGCAGATAAGCAGGCATTCGCGGACCGGGCTGTCGAACTTCAGCAATCGGGTGATCGCAGCAGCGCAATGCAGGCAATCGCCTCCGGCGAAGGCAAGCGCTCGATGGATGCCATTCGCGCTCTGGCCGGGCACATGCTCGATCAAGAAGCCGTGATGCTCAAGGTTGCCTCCCGTGAACTGGAAACAGCGTCGCGGCAGATGCAGATTGTGGCCTATTCGCTGCTATCGGCACTGCTGCTGCTACTCATTGCATCGAGCGCTTACATTTTTCGTGCAATGGAGGCGCGGCGGATTGCCCTGGCGAAATGGCACGATGCATCCCGCAGGCGCGAGGCGATCCTCAACAGCGCGATGGACGCCATCCTCACGCTCAATCCCAGCGGTACAATCGAATCGGTGAACAGCGCCGCGCTCGACATGTTCGGTTATCCGCAGGAAGACCTCGTCCGCCGTGACGTCGGGCGCCTGTTCGATCCGCCTGCGCAGATCGGCGTCATCGCACAGGCACTCAAAGACCTGAATATCGAGCCGGGCCGACCTGGCGAAATGCGTGAGCTCAGGCTGCGGCGGCAGGACGGTTCCCGCTTCCCCAGCGATGTCGCCATATCCGCGATGCAGCTTGAAAGCGGGATCAGTTATGTGGCGGTCGTGCGCGACATTACCGAGCGCAAGCGCGTGGAACAGCTCAAGTCGGAATTCGTCTCCACAGTGAGCCACGAGTTGCGCACGCCGCTCACCTCGATTTCAGGCGCACTCGGCCTGCTTGCAGGCGGCGCTGCCGGTGAGATCGGTGCCAAGCCGCTTCACCTTATCGAGATCGCCCGCAAGAACTGCGACCGTCTGGTGCGGCTCATCAACGATATCCTCGATATCGAAAAGATCGCGTCCGGGCGAATGCGCTTTGAAAACCGCGATGTCGGTCTGCATGAAATCGTCGCCGAAGCTATGGCCGCCAATCAGGGGTTTGCCGACGGGTTTGGCGTTCACCTGAGCCTGACGGGCGGCGCTGGGCTCATGGTTCACGCCGATCCCGACAGGCTCAATCAGGTCGTCACCAACCTGGTCTCGAATGCCGTCAAGTTTTCACCGCCTGACGGCACGGTCGAAGTCGTTATCGAGCCGGGCCCGGTCATGCACCGCATCAGCGTGCGCGATCATGGCGACGGTATTCCCGAAGCCTTCCGCAGCCGCATTTTCGACAAGTTCGCCCAGGCCGATGCCTCCGATTCGAAGGCGAAGGGCGGCACCGGTCTCGGACTGTCCATCGTGCGCGAGATCGTCACGCGCATGAGCGGCAGGGTCTCATTCGAAAGCGAGGAGGGTTCGGGCACGATCTTCCACGTCGATCTGCCCAACGCGGCGCTCGAGCTTGCGCCCATCGCTCACTCCCGGCGTTCGATCCTGCTGGTTGGCGGACACGGATCGCTGTTCGACGGGCTAGGATCGGAGCTCTCGGGCAAGGGCATTGCGATCAGCAACGCCAGCGATCCCCGGAACGCGCTCGAGATCCTCGCGAAGCGGTCCTTCACCGCAGTCCTGCTCCTGCTCGACGATCCGTCCGATGCCGAATCCGGCGAACACGCGCATTTCCGCGCGCGGCTTGCCGAACAGCAGATACCCGTCATCTCGATCCACGACGCCCAGGACATGGCAGACGCGCAGAGCAATTCGATTGTCGTGCTCGATCTCAAACAGCGCCCGCCATCGGTTGACGCGCTGATTGGTGCCGTCAACGAAATGGCGCGCAGCGGCGAACACCGGCCGCGGGTGCTCCACGTCGATGACGACCCCGATATCCTCAATCTCGTGGCCACCGCTCTGGCCGACCATGCTCTGGTGCTTTCGACTCGTTCGATCGCGGCGGCGCGGGCCGTGTTGCGCACGTCGCCGGTCGATCTCGCCATTCTCGATCTGGCGCTCGAAGACGGTTGCGGCGCGGAACTGATCCCCGATCTGGAACGGCGCGAAGGCGGAGCGGTCCAGACCATCATCTTCTCGGCGCAGGATTGCGACGACCAGACGGCGCGCGCGGTTTCCGCGCATTTCGTCAAGGCCAGCACTCCACTCAGCCGGCTCGTTGAAGCTGTCGAACATCTGGCGGAGCGTCGGCGCAGCGAGGCAAGCGAAGCGAGCGAGGCAGCATGACCATTCGCATTCTCCACGTCGATGATGAGCCCGATATTCGCGAAATCGTGGGGCTGGCACTCGAACTCGATCCGCGCTTCGAGGTCGTTGCCGCGCCTTCGGGGGCCGAAGGACTGGAACGCCTCGACGAAGGCGGGTTCAATCTCGTCTTGCTCGACATGATGATGCCCGAGATGGACGGTCCGGCAACCTTCGCAGCCATGCGCGAGCGCAGTATGGGCAACGTTCCGGTGGTCTTCATGACGGCGCGGGCGCAGGCCGAGCAGAGCGAGAAGCTCATTGCTCTTGACGCGGTTGGTGTGATCGCCAAGCCTTTCGATCCGCTGACTCTCGCCAGTGAGCTGGAGGCTTTCCTGCCGTGAGCGCGCTGGAAGACCGGCTCGTCTCCCTGAAAGCGCGATTTCTTGAACGCGCAAGGGACGATCTTCGCACATTCGAAGCGATAGATACGAGCGCTCCGATGGCCGAGTGTGACCGGCAGAACCTCGTTAATTCGAGCCACAAACTTGCAGGGCTAAGCGGGACGCTTGGATATTCGGAAATTTCAGCAGCTGCATCCGCGCTCGAATCGGCGCTCATTTCGGGGGCAGGGGAACATTCATTCGATGCCGAGTTGGCTTGTCTGAAGCAAGTCCTGCATGGCGCGACCAAGGTCGACCCTGCCAACTGACAAGCGCAAAATCGGGAAGCGCGCTGAATCAGGAAGCAAACATCTGTAAAATCACAGGAAAGTGGCGGACAGGGTGGGATTCGAACCCACGGTGGGCTTGCACCCACGCCGGTTTTCAAGACCGGTGCATTCAACCGCTCTGCCACCTGTCCGCGCAAGGCATGCGGCTAGCGGCTAGATTTCTGCTTCGCAAGTCGAACCTCGTTCTGGCTGCGCGGCTTACGGTCCGCTGCTGCGATGGAAGTGGTGCATTTCACGCCAAACGGCATTCACAAGTGGTTAGTGTTGTGCGATTTTGCTGGCATGAAGCCAGCCCGTAATTCTGTTCGCAATGCTTTCTCTGCGCTCTTTGCCGTACTGTTCACTGTGGGGTTCGCCCCCTTGGCCGCAGCGCAATCGCTGAGTCAGGCGGGGTTCGAATCCTACCTCCAGTATGTCGCGGCCAAGGCGCGAAGCGAGGGCGTCAGCCAGGCGACCATTTCGAGCACGCTTTCGGGCCTGACGATAAACACGCGCGTGATCGAACTCGATACCGCCCAGCCAGGGCGCGCGGATACTCCTCCGCCGCTTTCACCCTATCTCGCTCGCCATGTAGATAGCGCCCGGATCAACGCCGGTAAGGCCAAGTTGCAGCAAATAGCCAATCTGTTGCCTTCGCTTGAACGGCGCTTTGGCGTGCCGCCGCAGGTGGTCACCGCAATCTGGGGGCACGAGACGAATTACGGCAAGTATACTGGCGATTTCGACCTCGCCCGGTCGCTGGCGACGCTTGCCTATGAAGGACGCAGGCGCGCGCTGTTCGAGGGGGAACTCATCGCCCTGATGAAGATGGTGGACAGGGGCGTGCCGCTCTCGCGCATGAAGGGGAGCTGGGCCGGGGCCTTCGGCTATCCGCAATTCCTGCCAAGCGTCTATCTCACGACTGCCGCCGACGGTGACGGCGATGGCTATGCCGATATCTGGACTTCGAGCGCAGATACGCTTGCGTCTGTTTCCAACTATTTCGTCAAGGCGGGCTGGCGTCACGGACAGCCCTGGGGCGTTGGCGCCTCGCTGCCGCCGGGCTTCAATCCCGACAACTATGCCTCGCGTCTCGCGCCGTCTTCGTGCGCGCGCGTTCACGAGCGGCATTCGGCCTGGAAGACGGTGAATGAATGGCGCGCTCTGGGCGTGCAACCGCTTGCGCCGATTGACGGCAATGTGATGACAGCCCTGTTCCAGCCAGACGGGCCGGGCACCAGGGCATGGCTGTTAACCGGGAATTATCGGGTAATCCTCCAGTACAACTGCTCGAACTACTACGCCATGTCCGTGGGGTTGCTGGCAGATGAGATCGCAAGATAGACGTCGTTTCGCGCATTTCGCGCCACTGTTGCTCGCCGGATCCGCGATTGGCGGACTCGGCCTGGCCTGTTCGCCGGCAAGTGCCGACACTGGTCCGGCGGACGATTATCCGGTCGTGCTGGGCGATCCGTTTACCATAGACGGCATCACCTACACCCCGGAAGACGTGATGAATTTCGATGCCGTAGGCCAGGCCGTGGTTGACCCGGCGAGCGGGAGTGGCGTGTCGGGCGCGCACAAGACTCTTCCATTCCCGAGCTATGTCGAGGTCACCAATCTCGAAACGGGTCGCACCATCATCGTGCGTCTCGTCTCGCGGGGGCCGATGCGTAGCGATGCGCTGATCGCGCTGTCGCCGGATGCGGCGATCCAGCTTGGCGTCGCACCGGACGCCATGTCGGCTGTGCGCGTGCGCCGGGTCAATCCGCCCGAAGTGGAGCGTGCGATGTTGCGCACGGGAGAGCCGGTTCCGGCTCGCATGGATACACCCGCGCCTTTGCTGGCCGCACTCAAGCGAAAACTTGCGAAAGAGGCAGGCGGACAACCGGTTACAACGCCTCCCAAGCCGATCGTTCCGGGGCAGGACGTAGCTGCGCCAGTGGTCGAACCAACTCCTGAACCGTTGGCCGTCGCAAAGATTGTCGAGCCGGTGGTCGCGCCACCTCACGCTCGCGGTAGCTATGTGCAGGTCGGTGCTTTTTCCAGTGAAGCCAATGCAAACAAGGCCGCTGCTTCGGTCGGAGCGCAGGTGAGCAAGTCCGGGAAATTCTGGGTCGTTCGTCTTGGCCCGCTTGCAAATCACGCCGAATCCCAGGCCGCGCTGGCGAAGGCTCGTGCGGCGGGCTATGGCGACGCGATGGTCAAGCGTATCGACTGACCAGCATCGAAAGGTTCTGATGGTCCGGAAATGGGTGGCAGGCAGGCACAGGCAAATTCGCCTAGTCGCCTTTTGTGCTGCCATGGTTCTGGCGGTGCCGATCGTGGCAAGTGCACCGTTACCGCCACCGGAAGCGAGCGGCACGCCGGTCGCCTTGCTTGTCGATCTCGGTTCGGGGCAGGTGCTGTACGCCCGTGAGCCCGACAAGCGATTTCTGCCCGCTTCGATGACCAAGGTGATGACTGCCTATGTCGCGTTCGAGGAAATGCGGCGCGGCAGTCTCCGGCGTGATCGACAGATCGAGGTGAGACCCGAGACCGCAGCGGAATGGAACGGAAAAGGCACCAGCATGTATCTCGAAGCTGGCGAGCAAGTCAGCGTCGACAACCTGTTGCATGGGATCATGACGGCATCGGCCAATGATGCGTCGATGGTGCTGGCGCAAGGCTATGCGGGAAGCGTGAAGGGCTGGACCTTCCTGATGAACGATTCCGCGCGAAAGTTGCGAATGACCAACAGCCATTTCGGGACTCCCAATGGCTGGCCCGATGGAGGACACACCTATGTCAGCGCCAGTGATCTCGTGCGCCTTGCCAGCGCAATGATCCGTACCTTTCCTGCCGAATACGCGCGTTATTCCGGGCATAAGTCATTCAAATGGCATGATCGGATGCTCTACAGCCACGATCCTGCGACTGGCGTCGTCGAAGGGGCTGATGGCATCAAGACCGGCTTCACGCGCGAGGCAGGATACAACTTTCTGGGGTCTGCCCAGCGCAACGGGCGCAGGCTCGTTATGGTCGTCGGAGGAGCGAGAAGCGAGGCGCAACGAGCCGAGGCATCGCGCGCCCTGCTCGAATGGGGCTTCGCTGAATGGAGCGCGCGCCCTCTATTTGCAAAGGGGAGGAAAATCGCCTCTGCCAGAATTCAGGGCGGCGAGCGCAATGCTGTGGGACTCGTCTCGCCCTATCCGGTCTACGCCACCGCACCACGCGGGGAGAACCCGCAGGTTCGCTTGCGCGTTGTCTACAAGGGTCCGGTTCCAGCCCCGATTGCCAAGGGACAAACCATCGCCGAACTGGAAATCCGGGTGGGAGACTTGCCCGCAGGGCGCGTCCCGCTCATGGCAGCAACCGCGGTTCCAAGAGGCGGCGCCATGGACAGGCTGTTCAACGGGTTTATGAACCTGTTCTCATGACACGAGGCAGATTCGTCGCGCTGGAAGGCGGGGAGGGGGCGGGAAAAAGCACCCAGGCCCGGCTGCTGTGCGATGCATTGGCGGCACGGGGGCTGGAGGTGGTGCTGACGCGCGAGCCGGGGGGAACCCCCCTGGCCGAACAGATCCGGTCGATGCTGCTGTCCGAAGGTGACGGCCCAAACCTGCGCACCGAGGCGTTGCTGTTTGCAGCGGCTCGTGCCGATCACGTCGCCCGCCTCATCGAGCCGTCGCTTGCCTCGGGCAAATGGGTGGTCTGCGACCGGTTCGTCGATTCCAGCCGCGCCTATCAGGGCGGGGGAGGCGGACTGCCAGATGAGGACATTCTTACGCTTCACCGCATCGGCAGCGCAGGCCTTCTGCCGGATGTCACTCTCCTGATCGAAGTCGATCCGGATGTCGCCGCTGCACGAACTGCGGTTCGCGATGCAGCGGGAAGCGACCGGATCGGGGGGCGGGATGCCGCCTATCATGCCAGAGTAGCGGAGGCCTTCGACAGGTTCGTCGAAAACGAGCCCGACCGCTTTGCTCGGATCGACGGAAACGGCTCACCGGAACAGACCCATGCATCAATCATGTCGGTAATTGAGGGTCTTGAGGCAGGAAGTTCATGACCGGAGCCAAGGAATTCATCGGTCAGGACGAGGCCTGGCGAGAATGGTGCGCCGCCGTGAACTCTGGCCGCATGCATCACGCCTGGCTGCTTTCCGGGCCCAAGGGGCTAGGCAAGCGAGCCTTTGCCAGAGCGGCTGCGGCCGAGCTGGTGCGCCTGCCCGGCGAACCTGCTCCGTCACCCATCAACCACCCCGACATAATCGTGCTCGACCATGCGCCGAAGGATGACAAGGAAGCGGCCAAGCGCGCCGAAGGCAAAGCCTACGAGACCAAGCGGAACGTGACCGTCGACCAGATCCGGACCATGCAGCAGCGCCTCACTACCCGGCCTACTCTGGGCGAGAAACGCGCGATCATTATCGATCCGGCGGACGATCTGGAGAAATCCGCCGTCAATGCGCTGCTAAAAAGCCTGGAAGAGCCGCCAGTCGGCACGCATTTCCTGCTGATTGCCCATCAGCCGGGCCGGCTGCTGCCGACGATCCGTTCGCGTTGCCGGGTCCTGCGTTTTGCGCCGCTCAGCGCAGAGGCGCTCGACGCCGTACTGGTCCGTGACATGCCAGAGGCCGACGCGCAGACGCGGCGCAAGGCGGTGCAGGCGGCGAACGGCTCAGCCGGTATCGCTCTGGCCTTTGTCGAGCACGATCTTGGCGCACTTCATGACACGATGATGCAGATATTGCGCGAGGGAGATGCCGGTTTCGCCCTGCGCGGCGCACTTGCCGAAGTGATCGGTGCCCGGCCGAGCCGTGACAAGCTTTTCGCCACTCTCGATCTTGCTCGCGCCGCGCTCTCCGCCAATCTCGGGAATGCGACCCGCGAACATCAGCTGCGTGTGATCGAGGCCCATGGCGCGCTTACCACGCTGGCAGCGCGTGCGCCGACCTACAATTTCGATCCCGGCCTGCTGGTGATGGAAATTGGCGGCTTGCTGGCCAGTGCCGCCATGCCTAGAGAGGCGGCTTGATCCATCGCCTGATTTCCGGAAAGACTGCGCGCCGCCATGGCCGAACCCTATTACCTGACCACTGCCATCAGCTATCCCAATGGCAAGCCCCATATCGGCCATGCCTACGAGGCGATTGCCGCTGACGTCATCGCGCGCTTCCAGCGCATGAACGGGCGGGACGTGCGTCTCGTCACCGGTACTGACGAGCATGGCCTGAAGATGGCCCAGACGGCGCGCGCGGCAGGTCGTGACACGATGGAATTCGCGACGGAAATGTCGAATTATTTCCGTCAAATGTGTGATAAACTCAATATTTCACATGATGCTTTTTGTCGCACCACGGACGCGCGGCATCACGAGGCCAGCACGGCGATCTGGAAAGCGATGGCGGCATCGGACGACCTCTATCTGGATCGCTACGAGGGATGGTACTCGATCCGCGATGAAGCCTACTATGGTGACGACGAGATCACCGAAAACGAAGAAGGCGTGAAGCTTTCGCCGCAGGGGACTCCGGTCGAATGGACCGTGGAAGAATCCTGGTTTTTCCGCTTGTCTAAATATCGCGATTTCCTGATCGAACTGAACGAGACGCCGGGTTTCCTTGAGCCGGAGAGCCGCCGCAACGAAGTCCTGTCCTTCCTCAAGGGCAACGAATTGCGCGACCTCTCGGTTTCGCGGACCAGCTTCGACTGGGGCGTGCCAGTTCCAGACAGTCCCGGCCACGTCATGTACGTCTGGGTCGACGCGCTTACCACCTATCTGACCGGGATCGGTTTTCCGGACAGGGAAGGGGAGTTCTCCAGGTTCTGGCCGGTCGACGTTCACCTGATCGGCAAGGATATCACGCGTTTTCATACCGTCTACTGGCCCGCATTCCTCAAGTCGGCGGGTCTGGCCGTTCCCAAAAAGGTGTTCAGCCACGGCTTCCTGCTTCATCGCGGCGAGAAGATGTCGAAGTCGCTCGGCAACGTCGTCGATCCGCTTGAACTGGCAGACCATTTCGGCGTCGATCAGCTGCGCTACTTCCTGATGCGCGAAATCGCCTTCGGGCAGGACGGTTCCTATTCCGCCGAGGCAATCGTCACCCGCTGCAACGCCGAGCTGGCCAACAGCTTCGGAAATCTCGCGCAGCGCAGTCTTTCGATGATTTTCAAGAATCTGGATGGCATTGTTTCCGCCGAACTTGAAACGATGGAAGCGGATTCGGCGCTTGAATCCACGGTGCGGGCCAACATCGGCAGCATGCGGACAAATTTCGAGCAGCTAAATTTCAGCAGCGGCCTCGACAACTGGATGCAGGCGGTTTTCGCCTGCAATCAGTACGTCGACGAGCAAGCGCCCTGGGCTCTCAAGAAGACCGACCCGGAGCGCATGGCCGCCGTTCTCATGACCCTGTTCCGCTGCGTGCGCGATCTTGCGCTCGCTGTGCGCCCGGTCGTTCCGACTTCCATCGACAGGTTGCTCGATCAGATGGGCATCGGTGAGGACGCACGGGATTTTGCCGCGCTGGCCGACACGGACTGGTTTGAAAGGCTTGCCGGGTCAGGCTTCCAGCTTTCCCAGCCATCGGGCGTGTTTCCCCGCCTCGAAATGCCGGAGACGGCGGAAGAAGCGGGCTAATGCTCATCGATTCTCATTGCCACCTGCAATACAAGGGTTTGGTAGAGGATCAGCAGGGTGTTCTCGCTCGCGCCCGCGAGGCTGGAATTGGCGGCTTCTTGAATATCTCCACACGGGCGGCCGAGTGGGACGCCGTGATCGGCACGGCAGCGCGCGAGCCTGACGTCTGGGCGAGCGTCGGCATCCATCCGCACGAGGCAGACAACCACGCCGATCTCGGCCTGCAAGCTCTGCTGGATGCTGCTGAGCATCCCTGTGTGATCGGCATCGGCGAAACGGGGCTCGACTACTATTACGACCACTCCGACCGTGAGACGCAAGCTGCGCTGTTCCGCACCCATATCGCCGCAGCGCGGGAGACGGGCTTGCCGGTCATCATCCACACCCGCGATGCCGAAGAGGACACGGCACGGATCGTCAGTGATGAGATGGGGAAGGGGGCCTTCCCTGCCCTGATCCACTGTTTCACGGCCTCGGCAGGGTTTGCGCGCCAGATGCTCGACCTGGGCCTGACGATCTCTCTATCCGGCATCGTAACCTTCAAGAATGCCAGAGACTTGCAGGACATTGCCAAGGAACTTCCTGAAGATCGCTTGCTCGTCGAAACCGATGCGCCTTTCCTGGCCCCCGTGCCGCATCGCGGCTCGACCTGCGAGCCAGCCTTCACTGCCGACACTGCGCGTTTCGTAGCCGGTCTGCGCGACGTCGAGGCGGCAAGGCTGGCTGACGTCACGACGCGCAATTTCTTCTCCCTGTTTTCCAAGGCCACCGCATGAAAGCCCTGATCCTTGGCAGCGGAACCTCGACCGGCGTTCCGCGCCTTGGGGGCGAAAGCGGGTTGGACTGGGGCGATTGCGACCCGAACGAGCCAAGGAACCGCCGTTCGCGCGTATCCATTCTCCTGGAGAGTGACGAAGGAAAGCGCATCCTCGTCGATACTTCGACTGACTGTCGCAGCCAGCTGCTTGCCTGCGGGATTGGCCGTATCGACGCAGTGTTCTGGACCCACGATCACGCCGATCACTGCCACGGCATCGACGATCTCAGGCCGCTCCGATATGGGCGCGGTGGTCCGATCCCTGGATATGCCGCTGACGAGACCGTGCGGCGGCTGCGACAGCGGTTCGGCTATGTCTTTGCCGGCCAGCACGGCTATCCGACTATCGTGAACATCGAGAACCTCGATACCTTGCGAATGTGCGCCGGGTTTTCCGTGAAATCCTGCCAGATGCCGCATGGGCCTACGCAGTCGACTGGGTACCTTTTTTCATGTGACGGTAAATCAGTCGGTTACGCGACGGACTTCAGCGAGATTACGCGCGAGATGGTCGAGCTGTTTACCACGGCCGATCTGCTTATCGTCGATTGCCTCCGGCGCGAACCGCATCCGACCCATGCCAACCTCAACATGGCTCTGGAACTGTGCGAGGCTGCGCGTGTGAGTAATGCGCTGCTCACACATCTCGACAAGAGCATGGACTACGCGACGCTCAGCAGGGAAACGCCAGACCATGTTGCCGTGGCTTATGATGGCATGGAGATTGTCCTGCGACGACCGTTGGAATGATCGGCTCGCTGATCTTCGTTTTTGGCGCGCTGGTACTGGCCTGGCGGGGCGTCGGCGGACTTCCGCGCGCGCAGAAGGTGAGATACGCTTTGATATGGGGCGCGATCTTCCTCGGCGTTATCGTGGTCTTGCGGGTTTTGGGGGCGTGAAGGCCTCAGCAGATGCGCACTATAATTTAACATAATATATATTATCAATCCAAGATGTCCGAACAGAACCCACGTCCGATTGACCGTCTCCTCTCGATCATGGCCCGGCTGAGAGACCCTCTGACCGGATGCGAATGGGATCGTGCGCAGGATTTCTCGACGATCGCGCCCTATACGATCGAGGAAGCATACGAGGTCGCGGATGCGATCGCGCGTGAGGATCTGGCGGCTCTGCGCGATGAACTCGGCGATCTGCTGCTTCAGGTCGTGTTCCATGCGCGCATGGCCGAGGAAACCGGCACCTTTGCCTTCGAAGACGTCGCAGCCTCGATTGCCGACAAGCTGGAGGCACGCCATCCGCATATCTTTGGCGATGGCGACGAGCATGAAACCCAGACTGAGCGCTGGGAGACGCTCAAGTCACAGGAGCGTGCTGCCAAGGGCGCGACTGGCGCTCTGGATGGCGTCGCGCTTGCCTTGCCTGCACTGATGCGTGCGGAGAAATTGCAGAAGCGGGCGGCGCGTGCCGGGTTCGATTGGCCTGACACGCAAGGACCTGCTGGCAAGATTGCCGAAGAGCTGGACGAACTGTCAGCCGCGGCCAATGACGCTGAGCGGATTGAGGAAGCAGGAGACCTGCTGTTCGCTGCGGTCAATCTGGTGCGCCATTATGGCGTCGCGCCGGAAGATGCCTTGCGAGCGTCAAACGCCAAGTTCGAAGCCCGATTTCGCGCCATGGAGCAACTCGCGGCCGATCAGGGCATGCAGTTCGCGTCGCTTTCCCTCGATGAGCAGGAAGCACTCTGGCTGGCAGCCAAACGCTCAGAGCGCGGAGAAGCGCCCTAGCTCTCGCTCGGAGAGGCGAACGGCAATACGCAGTTCCGGTTCGCCGCTTTCGCCCTCAAGCGTTTCCTCGGAAAGGACCTCGCCGCGCGCATGCAGAAATGCGATGCGCTGACCATCGGACATGGGCAGGACGAAGGTGCAGACGCGGGCATCGGCAGTCAGCATCTGGTCGACGGTTTCGAGCAACTGATCGCAACCTTCCCCAGTAAGAGCCGACAAGCTAACGATAGTTTCGTCGCTGCGGGCTGCCTTCGCTTCGGCAAGTTCTGCACGACGACTTGGCGACAGCAAATCCCATTTGTTCCAGACCTCGATGATGGGAATGAGCGGCTCGCCCCCCTCGTCTTCCTCGGCAAATAGTCCGAGGCCTGCCAGAACCTCGATGACCTGCTTCTTCTGCTGGTCGCTATCCGGATTGGCGATGTCGCGCACATGCACGATGACGTCGGCCGCCGTGACTTCTTCCAGAGTGGCCCGAAATGCGGCGACGAGTTGGGTCGGCAGGTCGGAAATGAAGCCCACGGTATCGGACAGGATCGCCTTGTCGACTCCGGGAAGCCTGACTGCGCGCATGGTCGGATCGAGCGTGGCGAACAGCAGGTCTTCCGCCATGACGTCGGCTCCGGTGAGCCGGTTGAACAGAGTCGACTTGCCTGCGTTGGTATAGCCGACCAGAGCGACCACCGGCCACGGCGCTTTTTCGCGCCTGTCGCGATGGAGGCCGCGGGTGCGTCGCACCTGTTCGAGTTCGCGGCGGATTCGCGCCATGCGGTCGCGGATCATGCGGCGGTCGGCCTCGATCTGGGTTTCGCCGGGGCCGCCCAGGAAACCGAAACCACCGCGTTGACGCTCAAGGTGGGTCCAGCTTCGCACAAGACGGCCTGCCTGATAGTCAAGGTGTGCCAGTTCGACCTGCAGCCGCCCTTCGGCCGTCGCCGCGCGCTCTCCGAAGATCTCAAGGATAAGGCCGGTCCGGTCGATCACCTTGCGACCCGTCTTTTCCTCCAGGTTGCGCTGCTGGATTGCAGACAGCGAGCCATCGACGATGACCAGTTCGGCCTCGTTCTGCTCGCAGGCGGTGGCGATTTGCTGAACCTGCCCTTCCCCGAACAACGTCGCTGCCCGTGGCTGGCGGATAGGCAGGATGAAAGCCTCGGCAACGACGATGCCGATGGCGAGGGCGAGGCCCCTGGCCTCTTCCAGCCGGGCGTCGGGATCCTGCCCGCCCTGCCCGCGAATGTTGGGATAGACGACGAGGGCGCGCGAACCGCGCGTAACCTCGCCTCTCAGATCATCCTCAAAAATTGCTGTTACCGCCTTGTTGGACCGGCCTTAGTCGTCGGACGCGCCTTCTTCATGAGCCTGCAGATCGACAGGCGTCACGGGCTGGATCGTCGACACGGCGTGCTTGTAGGCGAGTTGGACGTATCCTTCACGCTCAAGCATCATGCAGAACAGATCGTAGGCCGCCACCCTGCCCTGAAGCATTACGCCATTTACCAGGAACATGGTGACCTGAACGCGCTCTTCAAGGATGCTGCCAAGGAAAACGTCCTGCAGCAGGCGCACTTTCTTGCCGCCGGCATCGGTCGACGAATAGTCCTCGGCGTCGATCGGCATGCTCGGCATGATCGTCGAAATCGCGTGCTTGTAGACAAGTTGCGACTGGCCGTCGCGGCGCAGCAGGATCGAGAAATTGTCGAACCAGGTCACAATTCCCTGAAGCTTCACGCCCTTCACGAGGAACATGGTGACAGGCACCTTGTTCTTGCGGAGCATGTTGAGGAACTGATCCTGGAGATTCTGGCCGCCGCCCTTGGCCGGAGCCTTCTGTGGCTGGACCTCGGGCTCTACCGGCTTCGGCCGCGGCCTTGCTGAAAGTGTGCGTCCGCCCATATGTCGGCTCCTTCTGTTCTTGGCAGCGGCGCCAAAGGCCCGCTGCTATCTGGTGAGCACCTTGCCCACCGTTTCGACCAGCCCCATTTTACCGGTTTGCTGCAGTGCAGTAAATCGCAAAATGGCAAAAATCGGACTTTTGCTCAGTCAATCCTCGTCCGAATCGTCCTTGCGCTCGTTCATGCCCAGGAGCTTGAGTTTGCGGTGCAGCGCGGATCGTTCCATGCCGATATAGGACGCTGTCTTGGAAATATTGCCGGAAAAGCGGGTGATCTGGACCTTGAGATACTCTCTCTCGAAGCTCTCTCGCGCTTCGCGCAACGGCACGCTCATCATCGAGGACAAGACCGATTCGCCCTGCACATTCCTTTCCAGGATTTCCGGCGGAAGCATGTCGGCTTCTATTGTCGCGAGATTCTCGCGCGGAGTCATGATGACCGTGCGTTCGACTACATTGCGAAGCTGGCGCACGTTGCCCGGCCAGCTGTAGGCCTGCAGCGCAGCCATGG
Organism: Novosphingobium sp.; assembly: GCA_020446505.1. Lineage (GTDB taxonomy): Bacteria > Pseudomonadota > Alphaproteobacteria > Sphingomonadales > Sphingomonadaceae > Novosphingobium. The sequence goes on from JAGREN010000020.1 coordinate 27,938, forward strand.
CCTCGCTCGATATCGCTGGGGGCGCCACACCCTGCTCGGCCGAGAAGCGCGTGAAGAAATGCTCGGCAAGTACGGGAATATCCTCGCGCCTGTCCCGCAGAGCCGGCACATCGAGCGGCACGACGTTGAGCCGGTAGAACAGGTCTTCGCGGAAACGGCGCTCGGCTATCTCCTTTTCCAGATCACGCGAGGTGGAAGACACGACGCGTACGTCAACGCCGATCTGGCGGCTGCCCCCTACCCTCACGAACCGTTGGTCCGTCAGAACCCGCAGGATTCGTGCCTGTGTCGAAAGCGGCATGTCCGCGACTTCGTCGAAGTAGAGCGTTCCTCCGTCCGCCATTTCGAGGAGGCCCGGCCGGATCAGGTTGCCGTCCTGTTCCTCGCCGAACAGTTCCTGTTCGAACCGTTCTGGCGTGATACGCGCCGAGTTGACGCTGACGAAGGCGCTATCGGCACGCTGGCTCCAGGCATGGAGCAGTCGTGCGGCGACTTCCTTGCCGGATCCTGCCGGGCCCGTAATCAGCATCCGGCTGCCGGTGCTCGCAACGCGCTTGATGGTTGCGCGCACCTGGTTGATGGCAGTGCTGGCCCCGGTGAATTCACCCTCGGTGGGAAGGTCGCTGCGAAGTTGTGCGTTTTCACGGCGCATGCGCTCCGTTTCGGTCGCCTTGCCGACGAGATGCAGCAGCTTTTCCGCCTCGAACGGCTTTTCGATGAAGTCGACTGCGCCCCGGCCAATGGCTGCGACCGCCGTGTCGATATTGCCGTGCCCCGAAAAGATGATGACCGGTAGTTCCGGCTCGCGTTGCTTGATCTCGTCGAGAACTTCCAGGCCATCCTTGGGGCTGCCGTGCAGCCAGACATCGAGCAGGACGAGGCTCGGGCGCTTTTCGTCGACTGCGGCAAGGGCGTCTTCGCTGCCACCGGCGGTGCGGCAATCGTAGCCTTCGTCGCTCAGGACGCCAGCAACGAGTTCGCGAATGTCGCGCTCGTCGTCAACGATCAGGATATCGAGTGCCATAGGTCCCTTATTCTGCTGCCTGGTTTGCTGCCCGTGACGCCATGGGGTCGCGGGCAAAGCTCATGGTTACGGTCGCGCCGTTATCGGCGTTGGTTTCAAACGACATCTCGCCGCCGTGTTCCTCGACGATCTTCTTGACGATGGCGAGGCCCAGTCCGGTGCCCTTTTCGCGCGTGGTAACATAGGGTTCGACGATCCGGTCGCGATCCTGCGGCAGGCCGATACCGTTATCCGCCACCGCGACTTCGACCTGCTCGCCTGCCAGCTTGACTGACACGGCGATGCGAGGCGCGAAACCTTCGCCTTCTTCCTTGGCGCGCGCCTCGACAGCCTCGACCGCGTTCTTGAGGACATTGGTCATCGCCTGGCCGAACTGGTGGCGATCGCAGGCAATGGTATCGACCTCGTCGTCGGCATCGAAAGTGAACGAAATCTCCGGCCGGGAAACTTCCTGCAGGAACAGCGCCTGTCTGGTGAGAGCGACCACGTCCTCGTTGCGGAATAGCGGCTTGGGCAGGCGCGCGAACGAGGAAAATTCGTCAACCATTTTCCTCAGGTCGCCGACCTGACGGATAATCGTGCTGGTCAGCTCCTCGAACAGTTCCGGATTGTCCTCGATCTGCTTGCGATAGCGGCGACTTAGACGTTCGGTCGCAAGCTGGATCGGCGTGAGCGGGTTCTTGATTTCGTGGGCAATGCGCTGGGCGACGTCCGACCATGCGGCCTGCCTCTGGTCGACGAGCTGACGGGTGATGTCCTCGAAGGTGATGACGTGACCGGTGCGGTCGCGTGTGATCTTGACTGCAAGCGTCAATAGCTCGCCGGACTTGCCATACTGAAGGATACCTCCGCTGGTGTCCTTCTCGGCCATGGCCGCAAGCTGGGGAGCGATCTGCGCGAACGACAGGCCGACCGGTCCCGGCGCATTCCGGTCCAGCAGCAGTTTCTGCGCAGTGCTGTTCATGAGCATGACCTGTCCGTGCTCATCGAGCGAGACGACGCCGGCCGAGACCGACTCCAGCACGGCCTCGATAAAGGCGCGCCGCTCCTGAAGCTGGCTGTTGGCGCTGACGAGGTCTTTCGTCTGCTTCTCGATCTGCTCGGTCATGCGGTTGAACGCGCGGTTCAGCAGGCCAATCTCGTCGGCCCCGCTGCGTCCTTCAAGCCGGAGCGAGAAATTGCCTGCGCCGACGCCGCGTGCCGCATCGACGAGTTGGTAGACAGGCTGAACCTGCCTGTCCGCAAAGCGTAACGCAAACCAGACCGACAGCCCGACCAGGGCCAGCGAGATCACGAACAGGGCGATGTTGAACCGCAACTGGAGGACTCGCGCTCGGCTAGTCAGGACTTCGTACGCCTGAACGATGTTCTGGGCGCGTTGCCCCTGGCTGAAGGCGAGCAAGTCCGAACTTCGCGCGGTATAGAGGTATATGCCCGCGCGCTGGTCGATCGGGATAACGGCCTCGATGCGGTTGGCATTGGCATTGACGACGATAAGCTCCTGCCCGCCAGCGAGGCGTTTCACGACATCCTGCCCGATCTTGTCGTAGGAACTGTTGCCTTCGGGGTCGACGACTGCGGCGGTGTGCAGCTTGCCGTCCGGTCCTGTCTGAAGAATCGCCGACTCGGTCAGCTTCCGGTTGACCACCTGATAGGAATAGAATTCGGCGAAGTCGGGACTGGTGATCGGTTGCTGGCTGAGGAAGTTGCCGAGATCTTCCGCCATGGCGACCGATTCGTAGCCGACGTCGCGCTGCGCCTGCTCGTAGTAGCCGCGCGCCAGCTTGTTGGCGTTTTCGAGCAGCCCCCTTGAACTGTCCGAGAACCAGAACTCGACGCCCGACTGGAACAGCAGCGAGGCGAACACCACGACGAGCAGCGTCGGCACGGCGGAAATCAGGGAGAAGATAAACACCAGCCGCACGTGCATGCCGCCGGCGCCGCCCATGTATTTCGCGGTCCGCCTCAGCGCGATACGTCTGCCCAGCAGAACGAGGATCGCCATTGCCGGAACGAGAGTGCCGACCAACAGCGCCGCTGTCAGATTGGACGGTACGAGTTCCCCGCTGGCGCCCTGGGAGCGCAGTGCCACCCACGTCACAGCGGTCATCACGACGAAGGCGATGACGGAAATCAGCTCGATGACCTCGAACAGATTGGTTCGCCGCGCCGCTACCTTGGCATGGCGCCACCAACGTGGGAGATTACGCCGCTGGGAGATTGGGGGATTCTCCATCGTTGCAGGATTACAACACCGCTGTTGCGATCTTGCAAGTGGAATCGCGCTACTGTCGTCTATTGCCGCTTCGCAAATGCGTCGGGATCGATTTCCAGTTCGCTCAGACGCTTTCTCAGAGTGTTGCGGTTGATCCCGAGCAAGCTCGACGCTCGCAACTGGTTGCCGCCAGTCTGGCTCATAACCGCTGCAAACAGAGGTCGTTCCAGAGCGGCGACCGCCTGGGCGTGGATCGTGCCTGGCGCGGGGTTGGTCGTTTCGAGCCATTGCTGGACCGCCCGGTCAAGATCGATGGGCTGTTCTTGTGCAGCAAAGCCCCTTGCGGGCTCTGCCTCGAGCAGGTCGGCGACCGTGAGCGCATCGATATGATTGTCACGGGCCAGCAAGGCGAGCCGGTAAACGAAATTCTTCAGTTCGCGGACATTGCCCGGCCATGACTGGCGCGTGAGCAGATCGGCTGCCTGTGCATCCAGCGTGCGCAGGGGAAGCCCCTCGCCTGCTGCCTGCTTGAGAAAATGCCTGGCCAGCGCCTCGATGTCCTCCGGCCGGTCGCGCAGCGGCGGCATCTGGATCGGCACGACGTTGAGCCGGTAGAACAGATCCTCGCGGAACAGGCCCGCCGCGATCTGCGGTTTCAGATCCTTGTTGGTGGCGGCGATGATGCGCACGTCGAGCCGCACTTCATCGCGGCCGCCGACGCGTCGGATTGTTCCCGACTGCAGGGCGCGCAGCAAACGGGTCTGCGCCTGCATTGGCATGTCGCCGATCTCGTCGAGAAACAAGGTGCCGCCAGCGGCCTGTTCGAACTTGCCGATGTGCCGAGCTACCGCACCGGTAAAGGCGCCCTTTTCGTGCCCGAACAGTTCGCTCTCGATCAATTCGGCGGGGATGGCCGCCGTGTTGACGGCGACAAACGGGCCGGTGCGGCGATCGCCCAGCTCGTGGATCGCTTCGGCCACCAGTTCCTTGCCAGTGCCTGACTCGCCAAGGATCAGCACGGTCAGGTCGTTGCGCAGCACGCGGGTTATCATGCGGAAAACCGCCTGCATCGCCTGGCTGCGACCGACCAGAGGCATGCCGTCGCCCAGAGCGGCATCGTCGCTGCCAGTGGCGATATTCTCTCGGGTACCGACGGCCTGCCGGACGGTGCGGACCAGTTCGTCGATGTCGAACGGCTTGGGGAAATATTCGAACGCGCCCGTATCCGAAGCCCTGACCGCCGTATCGAGCGTATTCTGGGCCGACAGGATCACGACCGGCATGGTGGGATGGCTTTGCCTGATCGCCGAAAGGCTCTCGATCCCGTCGCCGTCCGGCAGCATGACGTCTGTCACCAGCGCCGAGAAATCGCTGTCGATCAGCAGTGCGTCGCGCTGGGCAAGCGTCTCGCAGTGGGTCACTTTCAGTCCTTCGTCCTCCAGCGCCGCCGTGATGACGATGGCGATCGAGGGATCGTCTTCGACGAGAAGAACACTCACGACATCATCTCCTCATGTCGCGGCGCGCCCCGGCGCTCGCGAGCCAGTGGCAGGTGGATACGGAAATGGGTTAGGCCTGCCGCCTCGTCCCGCTCGTGGCTGATGCGGCCGTTCATGTCGCGCACGAGCTTGCGCACCACTGCCAGCCCCAGTCCGTGCCCGGTTTTCTTGCTGGTCACGAATGGGTCGAACAGATGTTCGCGCATCGAAGAGGGAATACCGGGACCGTTGTCGCTGATCCGGATTTCGACGGGCAGGCGAAGAGGCGCGTCGGACTTGGCCGAGTGCAACAGAAGCCCGCTCGAAAACCGGGTTCGCACCTGTATCTCGGCGTCGGGACGTCCCGCGCAGGCCTCGCGCGCATTGGCCAGCAGGTTGAGCAGCACCTGGACCAGCCCGTCCGGATCACCAAGGACCGGGGGCAGCGAGGGATCGAATTCCTCCCTGATCGGAATGACCGGCTCGTTTGTCGGATGACCGGCCTTGATAACGGCAATTGCGCGGCGCACGATCTCATGGAGATTGCAGGGCACAACCGGGGCCACCGTCCGTCCGCTCAGGAGCTGCATTCGCTCGATCAGGCCGGCCACGCGATCGACCTCAGCGGTGATGAGATCGGTAAGTGAGCGGTCCTTCTCATCGAGTTTTCGCGCAATGAGCTGGGCAGCACCCCGAATGCCTGCAAGCGGATTGCGGATTTCGTGCGCGAGGATTTCCGGCCCCCTGAGGAACAGGTCGCCGCCGCTGCCTGAATCGTCACTCAGTGCTTCGAGCGTCGAAGTGTCCTCGATCGTGACGATCTGCCAGCCGGGACTGTCAGCGACGGGCGCAGCCGAAATGTCGACACGACGCGGGGGCATGCCGTGCACGACGACTGTCGTCTCGCGTGCTGAAACCGGCGTTTCCGCATCGCTGAGGCGTTCGAACAATCTCGGCTCTTCGAACCGTACGAGATCGGTGAGGGCATAGCGGGTCAGACGCCGGGAACTCTGCCCGAAAAACTGCTCGGCCAGCGGATTGGCCGCTGCAAACCGCATGCCCGGAGCCAGCAGGACAACGGCCATCGGCAGGCTGGCGAGCTGCCGACGGGCATCGGGCATGCCGGACCTGATCGGCGCGGTCATGCCGCCAGCCGTTGCCGCCATGGAGCGTAGAATTCGGCAAGCATGGCCTTCACCTCGTCCGCATCGTCGATGAAGTTGACTCGGTTGCGGAACTCGGCCGATCCGGCGAGGCCCTTGGTGTACCAGCCGAGATGCTTGCGCGCGATGCGGGTGCCGACCTCGCGACCATAATGCGAGAGCATGGCATCGTAGTGCTCGATCAGGACCGCGTACTGTTCGTCCATCGAGGGATCGGCCAGACGCTCGCCGGTTTGCAACCAGTGCATGACCTGCCCCAACAGCCACGGCTTGCCATAGGCTCCGCGTCCGATCATCAGACCGTCCGCGCCGGATTGCTCGATGGCAGTGGCGCAGTCCTCGATGGTGCAGATGTCGCCGTTGACCACGACCGGCAGGTCCACGGCCTCCTTGACCCGGCGCACGAAACCCCAGTCGGCATGGCCCTTGTACATCTGGTTGCGGGTCCGCCCGTGGACGGTAATCATCTTCGCGCCGAGGTCTTGCGCGATACGGGCCAGCTCCGGCGCGTTGAGGCTGTCATGATCCCAGCCCATGCGCATCTTTACCGTGACCGGCACGTCGACTGCCTTGACGCAGGCCTCGATCAGGCTGGCGGCCAGCTTGAGGTCGCGCATAAGCGCAGAACCCGCTTCGCCGTTGGTGACCTTGCGGACAGGACAACCCATGTTGATGTCGACAATCGCCGCGCCTTTGTCGGCGCTCAGCTTTGCCGCTTCGGCCATCTGCGCGGGTTCGCAACCGACCAGCTGCATCGAGACCGGCTCTTCCGACAGGTCCCATGCGGCCTTCTGGATAGACTGGCGCGTCTCTCGAATCGCGGCAGGGCTGGCGATCATCTCTGTGACGTTGAGGCCCGAGCCATAGCGCCGGACCAGCCGCCGGAACGGCATGTCGGTCACGCCCGTCATCGGCGCGAGCACGACGGGTTCCGGGATCGTTACCGGACCGACCGCAATGGGCGCCAGAGTGGGAGGAGTGGGAGCGTCAGTCATGCCTGTGCCTAAAAAACAGGCGGCACATAGGGAATTGCCCTCGCAACGGCAAGAGATTAGCGCCGGGCACGATGACTGCCATCCCTCCCCCCCCTCGCGTCTCCGCCGTGATTGTCGCTGCCGGACAGGGCTTGCGTGCGGGCCAGCCACTGCCGAAACAGTTCGCCAGGTGGCGCGGAAAGCCCGTCATCCGCCACAGCGCAGAGGCGCTGGCTGCTGCGGGAGTGACGCCGATCGTCGCCGTCATTCCCGAGCGAGCCGAGGAAATCGCTGCCGAGGCACTGGCGGGGATCGATGGCGTTCTGTTCGTGACGGGCGGCGCAACCCGCCAGCAGTCGGTCCGCGCGGGACTGGAGGCTCTGGAGAAATCGCAGGCCGATGTGGTGCTGATCCACGATGCCGCACGGCCGGGTTTATCTATCGCCGTCATCGACCGTCTTGTGGCTGCTCTGGCGCACGCCGAGGCTGCCATTCCGGTGCTGCCAGTCGTCGACAGCATGATATGCGCGGCGGGTGGAAAGATGGGCGAGCCTGCCGCGCGTGAGAATTTGAGGCGGGTCCAGACTCCGCAGGCGTTCCGCTATCCGTCGATCCTTTCTGCACATCGTTCATGGCAGGGTGAAGCGACGGCCGGTGACGATGCGCAGGTCGCACAGGCAGCCGGTATCGACGTAACTCTGGTCGAAGGAGACGAGGCCTTGCACAAGCTGACCTTCGCATCGGATTTCGATACGCGCTCATCCCCTGTGCGGGTCGGCTTTGGTTACGACGTTCACCGCCTTGCCGAAGGCGAGGAGCTTTGGCTGTGCGGTGTGCGCATCGAGCATGACAGGGGGCTGTCAGGGCACAGCGATGCCGACGTTGCGATCCACGCGCTTGTCGATGCCATTCTCGGAGCGGCTGCGGCTGGCGATATCGGCCAGCATTTTCCGCCCGGCGATCCGCAATGGCGTGGTGCTTCGTCGGACATCTTTCTTGGGCGGGCGATGGAGATCGCAGGGCTCGCCGGATACACGCTTGGCAATGCCGACGTGACGATCGTTTGCGAAGCCCCGAAGATCGGCCCGCACCGCGAAACCATGCGCGAACGGTTGGCAGCGATTCTTGGCGTTGACAACGAAGCAGTAAGCGTGAAGGCCACGACTACTGAAAAGCTCGGCCCCATGGGGCGCGGCGAGGGAATCGCCGCTCAGGCCGTGGTCAGCCTCATTCGATACTAGGGACATGACGATGCGATTTCCCGCCATTCTTGCCGCCGCTGCGTTCGCCTGCCAGCCGACTCTTGCCAGCGCGCAGGACACTGCCTGCCTCACTTCAAAGCAGGCAGGCTCGCTTGCCAGTTACGCCCTGCCGAGCGTCATTTCCGGCGCGACCAAGCGCTGCTCGACAAGTCTTTCTGACAAGTCCTACCTGAAATCGAGCGGATCGGCGCTGGCTAAGCGATACTCGGTGCGCAAGGACGAAAACTGGCCTGCCGCGAAATCGGCATTTCTTGCCATGAGCAAGGGCAAGGACGGCGCGGACAAGGTCTTTTCCCAGCTTCCTGACGACTCGCTGAAAGAGATGGTCGATGTCGTGATCGAGGGGCTCGTCACGCAGGAAATCCCCGTCGAGGAATGCAGCAAGATCGACAATTTCGTGCGCGTGCTGTCTCCCCTTCCGCCAGAGAATACGGCCGAACTCGTCGTACTGCTCGTCGGCCTCGCGCCCGCAGCCAAGGCGAAGAAGCCCGGCAAACTTTCGATCTGCGAGGTGTGAAGCCGATGGATTCGATCCTGCCGGATGATGTCCTCGCCTTGGCCCGCCGGGTCGTGGAGGAAAATGCGAAGATCGGCCGTAAGGTTGCCGTGGCGGAAAGCTGCACGGGCGGTCTGGTCAGCGCGGCAATCACCGAGATTCCCGGTTCTTCCGCCGTTCTCGACCGCGGCTTCGTAACCTATTCGAACGAGGCCAAGCAGCAGCTGCTTGGCGTGCCGGAAGACATCCTCGAGGCTTTTGGTGCGGTTTCGGCCGCAACGGTCTGGTCGATGGCGCAAGGCGCGATCAAGCACAGCGATGCAGACGTAGCCGTTGCGATCAGTGGGGTTGCCGGCCCGGATGGTGGCACAGAACTGAAACCCGTCGGCACGGTGGTCTTCGCGAAGGCCGAGCGCGGCGAGGAGGAAGTGAACGCGGAAGAACGCCGTTTCCCCGATGAGGGGCGTGGCGACATCCGCTACAGGGCGCTGCTGGTCGCGCTGGAGCTCTTGCTGCCGTAAAGTTCTTCTGCCCGCGTTTCGAACGCGGCCACCATCTTGCGGAAGGCCTTGTCGAAATACTGGCCTGCCATCTTTTCGAACAGGGCGCTGCGAAACTCGAATTCGACGTGGAAGTCCACTTCACACAGGTCCGGGCCGAGTGGGCGGAATTTCCAGTGATTGTCGAGGTCCTTCAGCGGCCCGTCGATGTAGTGAACGCGAATCTCCTCGGGGCGCTGCTTGATGACGCGGGAAGCGAATTTCTCGCGCAGTGCCTTGAAGCCGACCAGCATGTCGGCGATCATTTCGTGCCCGTCGTCGGAACGGACCCTGGTCGCGATTACCCAGGGCAGGAATTCGCCGTATCTGCCGACATCGGCGACGAGGTCGTACATCTGCTCGGCGCTGTAGGGCAGGACGCGGGTTTCCTGAATGCCGGGCATCAGGCCTTCGCCCTGGCCAGCTTTGCCTCACGCGCAGCGCGCATTTCGGCGAAGTCCTTGTCGGCGTGGTAGCTCGAGCGCGTCAGCGGCGATGACGCCACCTGAAGGAAGCCTTTCGCGCGAGCGATGGCGCCATAGGCATCGAAGGCCTTGGGCGTGACGTATTCAACCACTTCGGCGTGCTTGGGTGTCGGGCGCAGGTATTGGCCCATCGTCAGGAAGTCGATGTCGGCGCAGCGCATGTCGTCCATGACCTGATGGACCTCGAGCCGCTGTTCGCCGAGACCGAGCATGATCCCGGACTTGGTGAAGATTGACGGATCATGCCGCTTCACTTCCTCCAGCAGCCGCAGCGAGGCGTAGTAGCGCGCGCCCGGCCTGATCGTGGGATAGAGCCGGGGCACGGTTTCGAGGTTGTGGTTATAGACATCGGGCCGCGCCGTGACGATCGCCTCGACCGCGGCACGCATCTTGCCGCGAAAATCAGGCGTGAGGATCTCGATGGTCGTGCCCGGCGTCGTGCGGCGCAGTTCCTGGATCACTTTCACGAATTGCCCTGCCCCGCCGTCCGGCAGATCGTCCCGGTCGACGGAGGTAATGACGATGTGTTCGAGGCCAAGCTCGGCCGCCGCTTCGGCAACGTGCGCCGGTTCCAGCAGGTCGACCTTGCCGGGCATGCCGGTCTNNGCAGAAGGCGCAGGCGCGCGTGCAGGTGTCGCCAAGGATCATCACCGTCGCGTGCTTGTTTTTCCAGCATTCGCCGATGTTCGGACAGGCCGCTTCCTCGCAGACGGTATTGAGATTCAACCGCCGCATCAGTTCGCGCGTTTCGCCGAAGGCGGGCGAGGTCGGCGCACGCACCCTGATCCAGTCCGGCTTGCGTTGCGGCGTCTGCAAAGGAGAGTTGGAGAGATCGTTCATGGTGCCCAGATAGGCGCATGAAGCCGGGCTTGCCAGCCCCCTTCCCCGGCGGCATGTGGAAGGTCATGTCTGATAACGATTCGCAACCCGTCGACCGCCTCGTTGAAGGCTATCACCGTTTCCGCGACTCAGGATGGTCGCCCTATCGCGAACGCTGGAGCGAACTGCGCGAAGGGCAGCAACCCGAAGTGATGGTGATCGCCTGTTCGGACAGTCGAGTCGATCCCTCACAGATCTTCGACGTCGCTCCTGGCGAGATTTTCGTGGTGAGAAACGTTGCCGCGCTGGTCCCTCCGTTCGAGACGGCGCCCGGTCACCACGGCGTTTCGGCGGCGCTGGAGTTTGCCGTTCAGGTGCTCAAGGTGAAGGAAATCGTGGTCATGGGGCACGGCATGTGCGGTGGCTGCAAGGCGGCGCTGACCCAGGAAATGCACGGGACGCAGCCCGGACAGGGCGGCTTCATCGCCGACTGGATCGGTCTGCTCGACGAAGCGCGCGAACCGATTGCTCACGAACACGGCACCGAGGGACGCGCGGCGGAGCGTGAAATGGAACATGCCGCCGTGCGAGTCAGCCTTGCCAACCTGATGACCTTCCCCTGCATCCGCAGCAAGGTTGGCAGCGGCAAGCTAAAGCTGCGCGGCGCATTTTTCGCCATTTCCGATGGCTTGCTGCACCTGATGGACGGCGAGACGGGCAAGTTCGCCCCGGTCGCGTAACGGCGGAGCCGATCCGAACGAGAAAGGGCGGCCCGAATGGACCGCCCTTTTCCTGAATTCCGGTACTGGAGCCTCAGTTGCTCGCAGGTGCGGCCGCAGCTGCCGGTTTCGCCTTGCTTGCGGCGTAGCCAGACCACAGCTTGGCAAGAGCCATGCGCGGCCCCGTCACCTTGGCGAAGGTGGCCTGCGCCTCGGCATACTTGCCTTCATCGACCTGCGCGATGCCAAGGCGGGTAAGCGTCCGGGCGGTATCGACGCCTGGCTTGGTCAGCGCGATCTTGTAAAGGTCTTCTGCCTGTGCGGCCTTGCCGTAGCTCAGCAGCGTGTCGGCCGCGCCGGAGATCGTGGTTTCGGTCGCACTCGGCTTGCGGGCATCGGCTTCATAGCTGACCAGCGAGGCCTTGTCGGCGGCCAGGCGGCCCGATGCCTGTGTCTTGGCATCGGTGATGAAGACGTCATTGGCCTTGAGCTTGCCCGAGGCGATGCCCGCGTTGATGACGTCGAGCGTTTCACCCGGAAGACGACGCGGATCGGCAGCCTGGATGTATTCGATGTAGTCGCGCGCCTCGTTGTAGCCGTTGCTGCGGCCCATCAGACGCATCAGGTCGAGATTGTCCTGACCGCCGTAGTTGGCAAGTTCGCGAACGATCGTTGCCGCCAGTCCGACATTGGTCGACGTCGGGTAATCCATGATGAGCATGGCGCCGAATTCGGCTGCCTCATTGGTCGCCTTGGCGCGATAGGCCGAAGCGATGCCGCGCTTGTACCAGGATTCGGGCGCCGGCTGACCGCTCGCCTTGCTCTCCTGTATGGCCGACTTGAGCACGCCCATGCCCTTGGCCACCTGGTTGTTCGAGATATAGGTCTCGCCAAGCAGAACCTTCAGCGAAGGATCGGTCTTGTTGAGATCGACTGCGGTGGTGAGATACCGCTCGGCATTGGCGTAGTCCTTGGCCTGATAGGCGAGCTGGCCAGCCGCGGCATAGAGTTGCGGAGCCGCTTCGGCCGACGCCTTGCCGCTTGCGAGCATCATCTCGACACCCTGGCGCTGGTACTCTGCCTTCTTCGCCTTGGAACCAAGGTTCAGCAGCAGCGAACCTGCCGTGTACTTGTCGTCTTCGCTGGAAGCAGCAGCCACGGCGGCGTCGACCGCGGCCTTGGCAGCGGCTTCAGTCGCGGCATCGCCGGCAACCACAGCGCCAATCGCCGCCTGCGCTGGCTGGGCAGCAGCAACGAAGCCCTTGGAAAGGTTCATTTTAGGTGCCTTGGCCGCGATAGCGGCCTCAGGTGCGGCAAAGGTGCCGCCGACTACGACAGCAAGACCAAGCGCCCCTGCAAGTGCGGCACGCGAAATGAGGCCAGGCGATTTGGCCGTGCGGTTGCGGATCATTGGTGAACTCTCCTCAAGTGTCGAAGCGCTCTGGTTGGGGGGACGGGCGCGTCGGTCTGAACATGCAAATGCCTAGTGGCGACCTTTGGTTTCCAATGCAACAGGAAGCGAATTGCATGAATTGCACTGAACGCACTTTGAATGGCATTCGCAGCCGCAATTCAGCGAGGCACCGCGAATGTGGAAAAATGGCGATTTCCTGCCCGTTTCGTGTGGGTTCCTCTGGCAATCCGGGCCTGTGTTGCCTAGGTGCACTCCATGCCCAATAAATTGAAAACCACAAACGGCGCTGACGCGTGAGCGACGAGACCGAAACCATCGAACCGACTGGCCCCGAGGGCGAATTCGGTCGCGTCGATATCGTCGACGAAATGAAGTCGAGCTACCTCGATTACGCGATGAGCGTGATCGTGGCCCGGGCTCTTCCCGACGTGCGCGACGGCCTCAAGC
>JAGREN010000020.1:41088-55320 GCA_020446505.1 Novosphingobium sp.
GGCGACGCGGCGATCTACGACGCGCTTGCGCGCATGACGCAGGACTGGTCGCTGCGTGTGCCGCTGATCGACGGTCAGGGCAATTTCGGCTCGATGGACCCCGATCCGCCCGCCTCGATGCGCTATACCGAGGCGCGTCTGGCGCGCGTGGCCAATACCCTGCTCGACGATCTCGACAAGGATACGGTCGATTTCGCGGACAACTACGACGGTTCCCGCCAGGAACCCACGGTCCTGCCTGCCCGCTTCCCGAACCTGCTGGTCAACGGCGCGGGCGGCANNNNGGCGACCAACATTCCGCCGCACAACCTTGGCGAAGTGATCGACGGCTGCCTTGCCTATATCGACAATCCTTCTATTTCTTCCGAGGAACTGTTCGAGATCATCCCCGGACCTGACTTCCCCACCGCGCCGCTGATTCTCGGACAGGCAGGCGCGAAATCGGCCTACATGACCGGGCGCGGCTCGATCATTCAACGTTGCCGCCACGAGATCGAGGAAGGCCGGGGCGACCGGCGTTCCATTGTGCTTACCTCTATCCCGTTCCAGGTCGGCAAGGCCGGGCTCGTCGAGAAGATCGCCGAGGCCGCCAAGGACAAGCGGATCGAAGGTATTTCCGACATTCGCGACGAATCGAGCCGGCTCGGCGTGCGCGTGGTCGTCGACCTCAAGCGCGATGCGACGCCGGAAGTAACGCTCAACCAGATCTGGCGACACACGCCAGCGCAATCGAGCTTTCCGGCCAACATGCTCGCCATTCGCGGCGGCAGGCCCGAGGTTCTGGGCCTGCGCGACATCATCGTCTCGTTTGTCCAGTTCCGCGAACAGGTCATCACCCGGCGCACCAAGTTCGAGCTGAACAAGGCCCGCACCCGCGCCCATATCCTGCTCGGTCTGGTCGTCGCCGTGTCGAACCTCGATGAGGTCGTGGCGATGATCCGCGGCTCGTCCAACCCGGCGGAGGCGCGCGGAAAGCTGCTCGCCAAGCAATGGCCGATCGGCGAGATCGCTCCCTATATCCGGCTCGTCGAAGCGATCGAACCGAATGCCGAGCAGGAAGGCGGCACCTATCGCCTTTCCGAAGAACAGGTAAAGGCGATCCTCGATCTGCGCCTGCACCGCCTGACAGCGCTGGGCCGCGACGAGATCGGCGACGAGCTCAAGGAACTAGCTGCTGCTATCGAGGAATATCTCGCGATCCTCGGCGACCGGAAAAAGCTCTACGAAGTCATCCAGACCGAACTGCGCGAAGTGCGCGATGCCTATGCCACGCCGCGCGTTTCGGAAATCACGGGCGCGGTCGACGGTATCGATGACGAAGACCTGATCGCGCGCGAGGACATGGTCGTGACTGTCACCATGGACGGCTACATCAAGCGCACCCCGCTCTCCACCTTCCGCGCCCAGAACCGCGGCGGCAAGGGCCGCGCAGGCATGGCGACCAAGGAAGAGGACGCGATTTCCGACATGTTCGTCACCTCGACGCACACGCCGGTCCTGTTCTTTTCCACGGCGGGCAAGGTTTACCGCCTCAAGGTCTGGAAGCTGCCAGAGGGCAGTCCGACGACACGCGGTCGGCCGATCATCAATCTTCTGCCTTCGCTCGATGAAGGCGAAACCATTGCCACGGTGCTGCCTCTCCCCGAAGACGAGGATAGCTGGGGCGCGCTCCATGTCGTCTTCGCCACGGCCAAGGGCAACGTGCGCCGCAACTCGATGGATGCCTTCGCCAACATACCCTCCAACGGCAAATTCGCGATGCGCTTCGAGGAGGACTCGGGCGACCGGCTGATCGGCGTCGCCCTGCTCGATAGCGGCGACGATGTCCTGCTGGCTTCCAAGGGCGGCAAGGCGATCCGCTTTGCCGGTGACGACGTTCGCGAATTCCAGAGTCGCACTTCGACCGGCGTGCGCGGCATGAACCTCAAGGGCGACGACGAGGTCATCTCGCTGTCGATCCTGCACCGCGTCGGCACCACTGCTGAAGAGCGTGAGGAATATCTCCGCTACGCGCCGTGGAAGCCGGAGAAGGAAGGCGAAATGGCCGACCAGGAACGCTTCACCGAAATGGCGGAGCGAGAGCAGTTCATCCTCACGGTTTGCGCGAATGGCTATGGCAAGCTCTCGTCTGCCTACGAATACCGGCGGATCGGACGCGGCGGTCAGGGCATCGTCAATATCGATAACATAGCCCGCAACGGCGAGGTTGTGGCAAGTTTTGCTGCGACCAAGGATGACCAACTGATGCTCGTCACCAATCAGGCGAAGCTGATCCGGATTGGTCTCGATTCCCTGCGTGTGATCGGACGCGGCAGTGCGGGCGTCCGCCTGTTCGACGTGGCCGAAGGCGAATTTATCGTCAGCGCAGTCCGAATCGATGACACGACCGATCCCGAGAACGAAGCCGAAGAGGCCGTTGCCGAGGAAATGGCGGAGAACCGTCCTGACGAGACGACGCCCTACACGACAATGGACCGCGACGATCCGACGCCGACCGAGCCGGGTGCCGATGCGGAAGACGACGAACCGGAGGCGTGAGCGAGCTTCCGGTCCTCGCCTACAAGGTACTGACTTCGGAGCAGATGGCCGCTTTCGGGCGTGATGGCGGGTTTGCCGGGGCACCTGTCGATCTGACGGACGGGTTCATCCATATGTCGACCGCAGATCAGATCGACGAGACTGTGGCGAAGCATTTTGCCGGGCAGGATGGCCTGCTCGTGCTGGCGGTCGATCTTGCGGGGCTTGGTGATGCAGTCCGGTGGGAGCCATCACGCGGCGGGGCGCTGTTCCCGCACCTCTACGGTGCTCTTGAGGCCGAAGCAGTTGTGGCGTCCTGCGCGTTGGCCCGGGACGTGTCCGGCAAGATCGTCCTGCCCTAGCGACACTGGTGGCGGGATCGCCTCGGCCAGGCTAGGGCGCTTCACATGGCACACGACGTTCACATCATCGGCGGCGGACTGGCGGGCAGCGAGGCGGCCTGGCAGCTTGCGCGCCGGGGCTTCAAGGTGCGCTTGTCCGAGATGCGCGGCACCGGCGAACGGTCGCCAGCGCATCAGGGTGACGGCCTTGCCGAACTGGTCTGTTCCAACAGTTTCCGTTCGGACGACGATGCCAACAATGCCGTGGGCCTGCTGCACCATGAGATGCGTGCGTGCGATTCCCTTATCATGGCTTGTGCGGCGGTGGCGCAGGTGCCCGCAGGTTCTGCGCTGGCAGTAGATCGCGACGTGTTCTCCGCTGAGGTGGAGCGCAGCCTCACCGCCCTTCCTTCTCTGGAGATTGTCCGCGAGCGGATCGACACACTTCCCGCAGACGGCCTCACCATCGTCGCGACCGGGCCGCTCACTGCCGCCTCTCTGGCCCAGAGCATCGGCGCGGCCACGGGTGCAGACAGTCTGGCCTTTTTCGATGCCATCGCCCCCATCGTCTATCGCGACAGCATCGACATGCAGGTGTGCTGGATGGCTTCGCGCTGGGACAAGGGCGAGACCAAGGACTACATCAACTGCCCGATGGACAAGGACCAGTACCTTTCCTTCCACGCCGGGCTGATGGCTGGCGAGAAGTCCGAATTCAAGGAATGGGAGAAGGACACGCCCTATTTCCAGGGCTGCATGCCGATCGAGGTCATGGCCGAACGCGGGCTCGATACGCTGAGGTTCGGCCCGATGAAGCCGGTAGGGCTGGACAATCCGCATTGGGCGACGCCGGAGTATCCCAAGGGCCGATGGCCCTATGCCGTGGTGCAGCTTCGGCAAGACAACAAGCTGGGCACCTTGTGGAACATGGTCGGCTTCCAGACCAAGCTGAAACACGGCGCGCAGAAGGAGCTGTTCCGCACCATTCCGGGGCTGGAGAGTGCCGAGTTCGCCCGGCTGGGCGGCCTCCATCGCAACACCTTCATCAACTCGCCGGTGCTGCTCGACCGGCAGTTGAGGATGAACACCGCGCCGCACATCCGCTTCGCAGGCCAGATCACCGGTTGCGAAGGCTACGTCGAAAGTGCAGCGATAGGCTTGATGACCGGCCTGATGGCCGCGAGCGAACTGGCAGGCCGCGATTGGCTGGCCCCGCCTCGCACCACGGCAATGGGCGCGCTGCTGGCGCATGTTACCGGAGATGCCGAGGCAGACAGCTTCCAGCCGATGAATGTCAATTTCGGGCTCTTCCCACCGCTGCCCGACATAAAGAAGAAGCAGCGCAAGCTCGCCTATACCGAACGTGCCAAGGCCGATCTGGCCCAGTGGCTACCCGGTCAGGCTGCCTGACCATTCAGCACCTGCATTTCGGCTGGGGCGAGCGCTTTGGTTTGGTGGTGGCGAATTCCGCCGGAGTCAGTTCGCGGTTGCCGTCCTTGTCGGCACTGTCGAATTTTTCCGCAGTTGCTGCCGCCCACTCCTCGAAGGTGAGCAGGTTGTTGCCGTCCTTGTCGATCTTGCGGAAAGCAGCCGTGCGTGTCGACAGCATCTCGTTGCGCGTGATCCGCCCGTCCCGGTCGCGGTCATAGCGCCAGAAGCGGCGCTGTTCTCGCGTAGCTTCGGTCGCTTCGGGCGGCGCCGGGCCAAACTTGCCGGCCACGTTGGCGCTCGGCAGGGCTTCCGGCGCGTTGCCGGGTTCGGCAAATTCTTCTGGTGCCGGCGGCGGATCGCCCTGCTCTGTTTCGGCGCGGCCCTGCCACCAGAACAGGCCGGCCGCCACGAACAGCAGCGTCGCTAAAGCACTCAGGACAATGCGATTCATCTGTAGCCCCCCCTCGCACGACTTTACACAAGCCTAGCGGCCCGACAATCCGATGCGCATGGCGACGAAAAGCATGCTCAGGCCGGACTCCTGCCGGGCGATGCCCTTGCGTAAATCCCGCAAGGCAAGACCATGCAGCACCGCTAGCGGGCGCAGCTTTCGGGGCAAGGCAATCCGCCTCCAATCTTGTCCGCCAATCAGCGATTTGACGGCTTCTTTTTCGCGCTGGTCCTGCAGCCGCTTGGCGAGATCTGCGACAGTCCAACTTTCGGCTGCCTTGCGAGCTACTTCCCTCGCATCGTGACAATCGATAAGCCCGGCAAGTCCTGCGAAAGCGCTGCCTCTGCCCTGACAGAACGCCAGCATGTCCTCACTGCCTAGCTGTTGGTCGGCAACGAGGTGCTCCCAGCCATCGACCAGCGCGATGAGCGCGCTCTCCTGACCCTGCCAGCAAATCAGAGCCTGCAGCAGTGGCTCGCCGTCGGGACGCTCACCGCAATCGCGAGCCAGCATATCCCGCCACCAGGCCAGCCGGATCTGCGCCAGCATGGGTTCGCTTGCGGAACGCACGATATCCGCCAGCCGCGCATCCAGCGCGAGCAGGGCCAGTGTAGCTTCCCTGGCCCCGGACGGGGCATAGGCGAGAGCAAGCCGCTGGAGCGTGGGAAGAGTGTCGAGAAGTCCGTTCATTCCGTAACAGTTGTGCTACCCTTGTTAACTCGCGCCCCGGAAATGCGTCGCTTTTTTGACATCGAGGCTCCGCTCGCCCGTTTCAGGCGTGATTTGCGGTTAACCGCAGTTCCTGCGCGGGGCCAACAGAATTCGGGTGCCTGCGTTTCTCAATGCAGATCGCAATTAACCTCATGGAATGTCGGGACTGTTAGCCGCCTGTTAACCACATTCCTTCAATCGGCCCATACGGTGTTGCTCGTATGGCACTTGCTCATGGTCGAACCGTCCATCCGCAGAAGGCCGATAAAATGATAATGGCTGTACGCTCTCTTTTTCGCAGGCTCACCCGCCATGTAAGCGGGAATGCCGCTACATTAGTAGCGCTTGGAATGCCGGTGCTGATCGGCACGACGGGCCTTGCCGTCGATACGGCGTAATGGTTCCTGTGGAAGCGCGAGTTGCAGCATGCGGTGGACCAGGCCGCGATTGGCGGCGCATGGGCTTTGTCCAAGAAAGACAAGGACCTGAACCAGGGCGACATCCGCTACTACAAGTATCGCGCCATGCAGGAATACAACTCCAACCGCTTGGTTACGAAGCCGTTTTCCAGCGTGCCGAATATTCAGCTTGCCGACTATGCAGGCGGACATGACAACAGCGTGATCGTTTCGGCATCGGCGACCAAGAAGCTGCCTTTCAGCGGCTTTATCATGGATCGGCCGATTACGGTGCGGGTCAATTCGCAGGCCTCCTACAAGAAGGGTGGGCAGTACAATGCCTGCCTCGTTGCTCTCGAGGAAAATGAAGACGACACGCTCTCGATCGGCGGTAACGCCGTGGTCAAGGCGCAATGCGGCCTGGCGGCGTTGTCGTGCGAAGACAACGCGGTAAACATCGACGGATCGGCATTGGTCACGACCGGATCGATCGCGACTTGCGGTACCGCGAACGTGCCGGACGACCTTGAGGGCGTGGTCACAGAGGGGCTGACGAACCTGTACGATGCCTACAAGGATCTCGTCCCGCCAGACAACAACACGGCGCGCAGCTACAACTGCACCGGCAAGGGTCAGAACAAGCAGGCCAACCTCTTGCCCGGCAAATATACCGGTGGTCTGGTCGTCAAGTGCACGACTGTTCTTCAGTCCGGCATTTATGTCATCGACGGCGGCGAACTCGATCTCTCCGCCAATTACGACGTGACCGGATCGGGCGTCATGTTCGTGTTGAAGAACGGCGCCCGGATCAAGTTCGGCGGCAATGGCAACGGCAACAAGATCACTCTCACCCCGATGACTGCCTCCGATTTCGCCGGCACGGGATATGAAAACAAGGCGGACGATCTCGCCGGCATTCTGGTGTTCGAGGACCGTGCCAACAATCCGGGCAATCCGGGCCATTTGCTGAACGGTAATTCCCAATCGCTGATTGAAGGGCTGATTTACCTGCCTTCCGGCGACATGACCGTACTCGGCACGGCCGATGTTGCCTCCCAGTGTCTCCAGATCTCGGCGAGGAGGATCGCCATTGGTGGCAACGCCAATCTCGAAACGCTCTGCCCGACAGAGCAGACCACGCAAGTTGGCGAATCCGTTTCCGACGTGAGGTTGATCGCATGAACAGGCTTGCAACCCTATTCTCCCGCATTGGCGGTGACACGCGCGGCGCGGTCGCAATCGAGACGGCCTTCGTTGCTCCGATGCTCATCCTGATGTCGGTGGGCGGCTTCGAAGTGAGCCAGATGGTCGCGCGCCAGCATGAATTGCAGAGCGGCGCTTCGGAAGCGACCGCCATCGCGCTTGCCGGCAACCAGGGCGCAGTCATGGAGAATGCCGAGCTCAAGCTGGACAATCTGCTTACGGAAAGTCTTTTCGGCCAGGTCGAAGGCAATGAGAACAAGGTCCTGGTTTCAAGATGGTATCGCTGCGATGCGCGAAACACCAAGACGCAGAACAAGTCCGACTGCGAAAATAGCGGCAACGACAAGAAGCGCTACTCGACCTATATCAGGATCATCATAACAGACGAATGGGAGCCGACCTGGAAGAAGATCGGCCTCGGGTCGGACCTTGATTACAGGGTCGAGCGCTGGATCCAGATCCAGTGAGCCGGTTCAGCCTCTTTTCCGCGCTTCGGCGCGACAGCCAGGGTGCTGCCGCAGTCGAATTCGCGCTCGTTGCCCCGATGCTGTTGACGCTGTTGTTCGGCGTGATGATGATCGGCATTCACATGCAGGCCTACAATGCGGTTCGCTCCGCTGCCTTCGACACCGAACGGTACACGGTCGTGGAATACCAGCGTGAGAACAAGATGCTGCCTGTCCAGATACAGCAGGTGGCCCTCGCTATCGCGAACCGCCCTCCTTACGGCCTCAAGGCCAGTGAACTCGAAGCCTGCGTAACCCTGGCCGATGGTTTCACCGAAATGACCGGTGCGGCGAAGTATGACCTCGAGCTGTCGTACAAGCCGATCGAGATCAGCGGCATTTTCGGCTTCGAGCCTCCCCGGATCAGCTACACGCAGCCGATCATCGTTCCCGGTGCCGGTGTTCCTCATGACTGCAACGGCGGCGCGGACGGCAGCGACGGCGGATAACCGCTCCAGGAGGGCGCAAATCCTTGCCGATGAACGGGAATAGTATCGATATTAACCATTTCCCTTCGTCAAGACGTTACGCCTGATCCTCTATGCAGACTCCCATCTAATGGAGTGTGCAACTTCCCATGGACCGCCAGGATCTTAAACCATTTCCGGAAAAGAACGGCGCAAGTGCAGGCTTGCTTGGCCGTCTTGCCCGGGACCGGGTCGGTAATACGGCGATCATGGTGGCTGCGTCGATCGCGCCGCTGATGGCCATGATCGGCGGCGGTATCGACATGAGCCGCGGCTATCTCACGCAGGTCCGGATGCAGCAGGCGTGCGACTCCGGCGTTCTTGCCGCGCGCAAGCGGCTGGGCACGGCAATCGTTACCGACGGGATCGTCCCTTCCGAAGTCGCCGACACCGGCAACCGCTTCTTTGATCTGAACTTCAAAGAGGGCGATTACGGCTCCGAAAACGTCAATTTCACCATGTCGCTGGAAGAAGATTTCGCAATCTCCGGCGAAGCGACCGTTGAAGTGCCGACCACGATCATGGCCATCTTCGGCAAGGACGAAATGGACGTTACGGTCAAATGCGAGGCGCGGATCAACTATTCCGACCTCGACATCATGTTCGTGCTCGACACCACCGGCTCGATGAATCAGACGAACCCCGGCGACTCCGTTAACCGTATCACCGCGTTGCGTGATACCGTGCAGGACTTCTACACCAAGATCGAAGCTAGCAAGACCGCTGGAACGCGCGTTCGCTATGGCTTCGTGCCCTATGCCACCAACGTCAATGTTGGCGGCCTGCTCGAAGACGACTGGGTAGTCGATGAATGGACCTACCAGTCGCGTGAAGGCGTGCCTCCTGATGACACCACGCCCTTTGGCGGCGAATGGTGGGGTAACTGGACCTACAAGTCAGGCACGGCCGTCGATACGATCAATTCCACCTATGCCGCGACCTACCACCCGCCAAGCGGCGGCGGTGGCGGTGGTGGCGGGTACGGCGAAGGCAGCACCTCGAGCAGCAGTGGCGGTGGCGGTAGTGGCTGGTACTCCTGCAACGGAAGTCAGCCAGCCAACACGGCGACTGTCACGGACACGCTGCTTACGACCACGATTGTCGACGATCCTAACAGTAATCCGCCCAGCAAGATCAGGACGCGGCACTACTCCCGCACGACCAACGGCAACGTCTACTGGACTTGGTTGAGTGGTACGACCTGCAAAGTCACCAAGAGCGTTCGCACCAATTACGTTGAGGAATACGATCGCATCAGCCGTGCCTGGGGCACATGGAACTATGGGCCTGTCACCAAAGACGTTAGCAACTGGCGCAGCGAGACCAACGGTTGCATGGAAGAGCGCGACACCTACGAAATCTATTCGATGAGCGATCCGGTCGATTTCACCCGCGCGCTCGATCTCGATATCGACACCGTGCCGACGGCGGGCAATCCGGCAACGCAATGGCGGCCGATGTATCCGGCCATCATCTGGGCGCGCGCGCTGACCAATGGCAACGCGAACTCGTGGAGCAAGGCTCCGATCCAGTACGGCGGCAACTACTTCCACCCTGCCGACTATCCTGCGCTCGTTGCCTGCCCTGCCCCGGCGCAGAAGCTTGCGGAAATGACCCCTGGCGAGGTGAGCTCCTACATGGCGTCGCTGACGCCGAACGGGCAGACGTACCACGATATCGGCATGATCTGGGGCGGTCGTCTGCTCTCGCCAGACGGGCTGTTCTCGGCGGATAATGCGGACCGCACCGGCAAGACCACCAGCCGCCATCTGATCTTCCTTACCGATGGCATCACCGAGCCGCTCGACATCTCCTATACGTCCTACGGCATTGAACCGCTCGACGAGCGGCGCTGGACCGATCGCCCCGATCCGCTGCTCGACCGCACGATCGAGATGCGCTTCGGCATCGCCTGCAACGAGGTGAAGAAGCGCAACATCACCGTGTGGGTGATCGGCTTCGGCACGACGATGAACGACATCATGAAGCAGTGCGCAGGTGACGGTCACTGGTTCCAGGCCGACGACGCGACCGAACTGGCAGATACTTTCGAGAAGATCGCCAAGTCGCTCGCGGAACTGAGGGTCTCGAAGTGATGGTCCGGCTGAACCGCTCTCTCGTCGACGATACGCGAGGTGTCTCCGCGGTGGAATTCGCATTCTGCGCGCCGCTGCTGCTGCTCGGCATGTTCGGCGTCTTCGATCTCGGACACAATATGTACACCGCCTCGATCATTCAGGGAGCGATTCAGAAGGCAGCGCGCGATTCCACCATCGAAGGTGCATCGTCGAATGAAGCTGCTCTCGATTCGAGAGTACGCACGATGGTGCAGCAGATTGCGCCTGGCGCAGATGTTGAATTTACCCGCACGGCCTACAATTCGTTCTCGGACGTCGGGAAGCCCGAAGACTGGACCGACATCAACAGCGACGGCACTTGCAACGATGGCGAGCCGTTCGAGGATGCGAATGGCAATGGCGTATGGGACGCGGAACAGGGCCGGACCGGCTTTGGCGGTGCGCGTGACGCGGTTCTCTACGAAGTCAATGTCACATACACCCGCGTTTTCCCGATCGCGAAGATCCTCGGCCAGTCGCAGATATTTCACACCTCTGCCCGCACCGTTCTGCGCAACCAGCCCTACTCCGCGCAGAATGTGCCTGCCACGGAGAACTGCACATGAGCCTGCGCCGATCAATCAGGCAGCGGCTCGGCAAGCTGCGCAGTTCAGTCTCGGGCGTCGCGGCGACGGAACTGGCGGTCACGCTACCGCTGCTCCTGGCGACCGGACTGGGCGGCGTCGAACTTGCAAACTACGGCGTCACCATGATGCGGGTGAACCAGCTTGCGGTGCACATGGCCGACAACGCCTCGCGCATCGGCGACACCTCGATGCTCACGGATCGCAAGATCTACGAGGCAGACATCATGGACCTGCTACTCGGCGCGCATATCCAGGGCGGCAAGCAGATCAGGTTCTTCGATCACGGGCGCGTAATCATCAGCAGTCTCGAGGTCGATCCTGACGACCCGGACGGCGAGGAGCAGTACATCCACTGGCAGCGTTGCATGGGCAAGAAGGTGTGGCCTTCGAGCTATGGCGTAACCGGCGATCACCCCTCCCCTGGCATGGGCCCTGATGGCCGCCAGGTCGTCGCCTTCAACGATGAGGCAGTGATGTTCGTTGAAGTCGCATACGACTATCAGCCGCTGATTTCGGCGCGCTTCGTCGGGACGCCGGAGATCAAATCGGTCGCTTCGTTTACGGTGCGTAACGACCGCGACCTCAGCGGCATCTTCCAGCGCGACGCGTCAAACCCCGATCCGGTCGCCGACTGCGCCAACCACACCAACCCGTTCCCTGATTTCATTGAAGCAGGCTCGGGCGATGGCGGCAGCAGTAGCGGAGGATCCGGTCCCGGCGGCGCGAGTTCGGGTGGCGCAAGCTCGGGCGGTGCCAGTTCCGGTGGGGCAAGCTCGGGTGGTGCCAGCTCGGGCGGTGCGAGCTCAGGCGGTCACGGTGGCGGCGCCAGCTCGGGTGGTGCCAGCTCTGGT
Source organism: Novosphingobium sp. (assembly GCA_020446505.1). Classification (GTDB taxonomy): domain Bacteria; phylum Pseudomonadota; class Alphaproteobacteria; order Sphingomonadales; family Sphingomonadaceae; genus Novosphingobium. The sequence continues at coordinate 52,669 of JAGREN010000020.1, forward strand.
GGCTAATCCCGGTAGCAAACCTTCCGCACCGCCTCTGTAATCCTGTCGGCGTCTATGAGCGCCGCCTTCTCCAGGTTGGCGGCATAGGGTAGCGGCACGTCCTCGTTGCAGACCCTGAGTACAGGCGCGTCGAGATCGTCGAAGCCCTGCTCCATGCAGATCGCAATGATCTCCGAGGAAATGGAGCAGGTCGGCCAGCCTTCTTCTGCGACAACCAGTCGGTTGGTCTTGGCGAGGCTTGCCAGCACGGCTTGCTTGTCGAGCGGCCGCAGGGTGCGCAGGTCGATCACTTCGGCTTCGATGCCCTCGCCCGCCAGCGTCTCGGCAGCTTCGAGTGCAAGGCCGACGCCGATCGAGTAGCTGACGATGGTAACGTCGCGCCCTTCGCGAGCGATCCTCGCCTTGCCGATGGGAACGACGTGGTCGTCGTCCTCCGGCACATCGAAACTGCGTCCGTAGACCAGTTCGTTTTCAAGAAACACAACCGGGTCTTCGCTGCGGATCGCGGATTTGAGCAATCCCTTGGCGTCGTCGGCCGAATAGGGCGCGATCACGATCAGGCCCGGCACGCTGGCATACCATGGCGCATAGTTCTGGCTGTGCTGCGCGCCGACCCTGCTGGCCGCGCCGTTGGGACCGCGGAATACGACCGGGCAGCGCATCTGGCCGCCTGACATGTAGTTCGTCTTGGCCGCCGAGTTTACGATGTGGTCGATGGCCTGCATCGCAAAGTTGAAGGTCATGAACTCGACGATCGGTCTGAGGCCGCCCATCGCGGCGCCCGTGCCGATCCCGGCAAAGCCATATTCGGTGATCGGCGTGTCGATCACCCGCTTGTCGCCGAATTCCTCCAGCAAGCCCTGCGTCACCTTGTAGGCACCCTGATACTGCGCGACTTCCTCGCCCATGACGAAGACGCGGTCGTCCGCGCGCATTTCCTCTGCCATGGCATCGCGCAGCGCCTCGCGCACGGTCTGCGTCTTCATCGAGGTGTCGGCCGCGAACTCGGGCGAAGGGGCAGGTTCGGGCTTGTCGTCTTTCGCCATCGCAGGTTCGCCCGGCTCGTCCCGACCTGTGTCCTTGCCCTCGCCCGGTACGTCCTTGTCCTCCGGTTCAGCGGCAGCAGGCGCTTCGACGGCACCTGCATCCTCGTCCTCGCTGGCAAGCATGGCGATGACGGTGCCGACCTTCACGTTCTGGGTTCCCTCCGGCACCACGATCTTGCCGACCGTGCCTTCGTCTACCGCCTCGAATTCCATGGTGGCCTTGTCGGTCTCGATCTCGGCGAGGATATCGCCCGAGGATACCGTGTCGCCTTCCTTGACCAGCCAGCGCGCAAGGGTGCCCTCCTCCATCGTCGGGGAAAGAGCCGGCATCTTGAGTTCGATCGCCATCAATAGGTCTCCACCAGAACATCGGTGGTCAGTTCGGAGAGGTCCGGCTCGGGCGAGTTCTCGGCAAAGTCGGCGGCTTCGCCGACAGTGGCGCGGATGCGCTTGTCGAGAGCCTTGAGGCTATCCTCGCTCTCGCCCATTTCGATGAGTTCCTTCTTCGCCCGCTCGATCGGGTCGTTGTGCTCACGCACGTCCTGAACTTCCTCGCGAGTCCGGTATTTCGCCGGGTCCGACATGGAGTGGCCGCGATAGCGATAGGTCATCATTTCCAGGATGATCGGCCCGTTGCCGCCCCGGCACCAGTCGAAGGCTTCCTGCGAGGCGGCCTTGACCGCGCGCACGTCCATGCCGTCCACCTGCATGCCGGGGATCTTGAAGGACACGCCGCGATGGGAGAAATCGGTTTCGGCCGATGCGCGGCTCACCGAGGTACCCATGGCATAGCGGTTGTTCTCGATCACGTAGATGACCGGCAGCTTCCACAGGGCGGCCATGTTGAAGCTCTCGTAGACCTGGCCCTGGTTGGCCGCGCCGTCTCCGAAGAATGTCACCGAGACATTGTCATTGTCGCGATAGCGGTTGGCGAAGGCCAGGCCCGTGCCGAGCGAGACCTGCGCGCCGACAATGCCATGGCCGCCATAGAAATGCTTCTCCTTGGAGAACANGAGCCGCCCTTGCCCTTGGAATAGCCGCCCCGCCTGCCGGTCAGTTCCGCCATCACGCCGCGCGCATTCATGCCCGCCGCGAGCATATGGCCATGGTCGCGATAACCGGTGATGAACTGGTCGCCATCCTTCTTGGCCATCTCGATGCCGGTGACCACCGCTTCCTGGCCAATGTAGAGGTGGCAGAAGCCGCCGATGAAGCCCATGCCATAGAGCTGGCCGGCCTTTTCCTCGAAACGGCGAATGAGCAGCATGTCGCGATAGGCGCGGAATTCCTGATCCTTGTCAAACTCCTCGGGCGCCGGCGCCTTGCGGATGAGCCCCGGCGAACCGGTGGCGCCCTTGCGGGATGAGGACTTCCTTGCTGCTGCGGCCATGCTGCGCGCTCCCTGTCTTGAGATTTCCTCCAGGGGCGGGAGAACATGACCCGAAAGGCCGAACGGCCTCCCACCCGTTCACTGGGCGATACGCTAGCAGGTTTCAGCCATGCGGCAAATGCATTTCTCGCATGGGAGGCATGCAGGCAAATGTCTGCAAATGTTGAGGAAAACAACTGTGAACCGAAAAATGGTTAATTCCGCGCGGACCTATCC
>JAGREN010000021.1 GCA_020446505.1 Novosphingobium sp.
TGTCGGTGACTTCCTCGGGCCGCTCATCGACGAGCAGCACCAGCAGGAAGACTTCCGGATGGTTGTCGGTGATGGCCTTGGCCATGTTCTGCAGCAGCACGGTCTTACCCGTGCGCGGCGGCGCGACGATCAGCGCGCGCTGGCCCTTGCCCTGCGGCGAGATGAGGTCGATCACACGCGCCGACTTGTCCTTGACCGTCGGATCGAGCGTGTCGAGCTGCAAGCGCTCGTCGGGATAGAGCGGCGTCAGGTTATCGAAATTGACGCGATGACGGACCACGTCCGGATCGTCGAAATTGACCTTGGTGAGCTTGGTAATCGCAAAATACCGCTCGCCATCCTTCGGCGCGCGGATTTCGCCCTCGACCGTGTCGCCGGTGCGCAGACCCCATTTGCGGACCTGGTTGGGCGAAACGTAGATATCGTCAGGCCCTGCGAGATAGTTCGCTTCCGGGCTGCGCAGGAAGCCGAAACCGTCGGGCAGCACTTCGATCGTGCCCAGCCCCATGATTTCCTCGCCATCCTCGGCGACTTCCTTGAGGATGCCGAACATGATGTCCTGTCGGCGCATCGTCGATGCGCCTTCGACCCCCAGCTCTTCAGCCATTTCGACCAGTTCGGCCGGGGTCTTTTCCTTGAGTTCCTTGAGATGCATGTAATTTGTTTTCCGAATAAGGGAATTTGGATGAAAGACCGGCGGGTCGATGGGCTTGGAGAAAGCAGACCGGGCCGCGTCAGTTCGCGCAGCCCCTTGGGCCGGTGTCTAGGCAGATAGGCGCTCGCCGCCCCGCGGTCAACGCATCAGAACGGTTTTACGACCACCAGCACGACGATCAGTGCCGCAGCAAGGCCAGGTACCTCGTTAAGCAGGCGCAGCTTCTTTCCGGTGAGGCTCCGTTCGCCCCTCGCCAGCTTTTTCGCATAGCTCACCAGCCAGCCATGATAGCCGCTGAGAAGAACCACGAGCAGCAATTTGGCATGGAACCAGCCTTGCGAAAAGGCGCCTGTCGTCATGGCCAGAGCAAGTCCGAGGATCCAGACCACAATCAGCGAAGGCGTCAGGATGATCTTGCGCAATTTCGCTTCACGGTCGAACCAGCGCGCCTCTTCGGGAGAGCCCGGTTCGGATTCCTGATGATAGACGAAATAGCGCGGCAGCATGAACAGGCCGGCCATCCAGAAGATCACGAAAATGATGTGCCCGGCCTTGAGCCAGAGGTAGATCATGTCAAGAATCTCGCTCATCGCGCTCGTCTAGCCGACCGCGCGCGGTCCGTCATCCGCCTTTCACGCACGCCAGCTGCGCACCAGCGACAAGAGGCGTTCCACATGAGCCACGGGTGTATGCTGGCCGATGCCGTGGCCAAGATTGAATACGTGCGGCCTGTCGGCAAAGGCTTCGAGGACGGCGAGCGTCCTGACGTCAAGTTCCTCGCCGCCGGCAAGCAGGACCAGCGGATCGAGGTTACCCTGAACCGGCAGGCTGGCAGGCAGCGCCTTTGCCGCCCACAGCGGATCGATGGTCTCGTCGAGACCAAGCGCATCGACACCAGTCTCGCGGGCATAGGCAGGCAGCTTCTCGCCCGCGCCCTTGGGAAAACCGATCACCGGAATATCGGGAAAACGGCTCTTAAGGGCAGCGACAATCGCGGCATTGGGAGCAATGACCCAGCGCTCGAACTCGGCTGGCGCAAGACTGCCGGCCCAGCTGTCGAACAGCTGCACGGCTTCGGCGCCTGCCGCGATCTGCCCGGCAAGATAGGTGATGGTCGTTTCGGTGATCGCATCGATGATGGCCTGAAAGCCTTGCCGGTCGCGATAGGCCATCGAGCGGGTATCGTGCTGGTCGCGGCTGCCCTGCCCCGCCACCATGTAGGTCGCGACTGTCCAGGGACTGCCCGCAAAGCCCAGCAGAGTGCGTTCGCTGCCCAGAGCGGCCTTTACCTTGGCGACCGTCTCGTAGATCGGTGAGAGGCGCTCAGGGACGGCGTGGAGGCTTTCCAGCGAGGCATCGACCAGTGCGGGAGACAGATGCGGCCCCTCGCCCGCCAGGAACTCCAGCTCCTGCCCCATGGCATAGGGCACGATCAGGATGTCGGAGAACAGGATCGCTCCGTCGAACCCGAAACGCCGGATCGGCTGCAAGGTGATCTCTGCCGCTGCATCGGTATCGTAGACGAGAGCAAGGAAACCGCCCTTGCGCTCACGCAATGCGCGATACTCGGGCAGGTATCGACCTGCCTGGCGCATGAGCCAGACCGGACGCGCTGGAGAGTTCTCACCGCGCAGGGTGCGGAGCAGGAGACCGGGCATCGTGAAGGGTCCAATCTAAATAATAATTAGATTTATATAAGGATTGTTGGAGTCTGTTGGTCTTGTGGAAATCGGGGAAAGCGGCCCCTTGCCCGATTTCTCCCGGCTTGAACAGGCTCTGTCCGATCCCGACTCGCGCGCCCCGCGCGTCAAGACAAGCTTATCCCCGCTGTCCCCAGCCTGTGGGCATCGCTTTCGACATGTGGGCAGTTTGCCCATCGCGGGACTGGAATCGGGCATGGAATCGAATGCCGGAGTTGTCAGTGCAATTGTCCCGTGGTTTATGCTGGCGTCTTTCCACAGGGTCTCACCACTAGCGAATGACTGGCGTCAATCTCCACCTCCTGTCCGATTCCACCGGCGAAACGCTGGAGATGATCGCCAAGGCGGCGCTCGCGCAGTTCGATGACACAGACGTGGTGCGCCATTTCTGGCCGATGGTGCGCTCGCAGCAGCATCTCGACCGGATCCTGGGCGAAATCACGGCCAAGCCCGGTCTGGTGCTCTACACACTCGTCAACGAAAAGACACGGTCGGCACTGGAAGAGAGCTGCAAGGCGCGCGGCATGCCTGCCGTGCCGGTGCTCGATGTCGTGACCGATGCGCTGGAAACGCTGCTCGGGCAGGAAGCCAAGGGGCGACCTGGCCGCCAGCACAAGCTCGACGATGCCTATTTCGCCCGCGTCTATGCGATCCAGTATACCATTGCCCACGACGACGGAGTGGCATGGGAAGACTGGGAAGAGGCCGATATCGTCCTGGCCGGCGTATCGCGTACTTCCAAGACGCCCACGAGCATCTATCTGGCCAATCGCGGCTACAAGGTCGCCAATATCCCGATCGTGGTGGAGAGCCCCCCGCCCCCGGCGCTCTATGGCCTGCGTCGCCCGCTGGTTGTCGGACTGACCACCGCGCCCGAACGGCTGGTTCAGGTCCGCCGCAATCGCCTGCTCTCGCTCAGCCAGTCGCCCGATACCGACTATGTCGATGCGGACAGGGTTTCGGACGAAGTGAAATATGCCCGGCGCATGTTTGCCGACAACGGCTGGCCGGTGATTGACGTCACGCGGCGCTCGATCGAGGAATCGGCGGCCGCCATCATCAACCTGTTCAACGAGCGGCGCATCCAGCCGGATAGTGGGCTGGACGGTCCGGGCGCGCTGTGAGCCTGATTCTCGCGTCCAAAAGTGCCTCGCGCCAGGCGATGCTGCGCGATGCAGGCGTCAGCTTCACGGCTCGACCTGCCCACATCGACGAACGCGCACTCGAGGCCGGGATGAAAGACGCCGCGCCCGATTCGGTTGCCAGGGCGCTTGCAGAGGCCAAGGCCATGGCGCTGGCCGACAGCGACGATGTCGTGCTGGGAAGCGATTCACTCGTCGTGGTCGCGGGCAGGCGGTTCGACAAGCCCGCCGACCGCGAGGAAGCCAAAGCGCATCTTGCATTCTTCTCGGGCAAGGAGATGCAGCTTCATTCCGCTGCCGCTCTGGCGCAACGTAACAGGATCGTGTGGAGTCATGCCGACCTGGCGATCTTGCGGGTCCGCGAGTTGTCGGACCGGTTCATCGATGCTTATCTCGACGCCGAATGGCCCGCGGTTGCCGGCTGCGTCGGCGTATTTCGCATCGAGGCGCGCGGCGTTCACCTGTTCGAATCCATTCAGGGCAATCACTTCACCGTACTGGGCATGCCCCTGCTGGCGGTTCTCGGCGCGCTTCGCGACATGGGCGAGGTGGCGTCATGACAGGCAGACCCTATGCCGAGGTGATCGGCGATCCGATCAGCCATTCGAAGTCCCCGCTGATCCACAATTTCTGGCTGGAGAAGCTGGGAATTGATGCGGAATACCGCGCCTGCCACGTCAAGCCTGACGATTTGCCGGACTATTTCGCATCGCGTCGCAAGGATCCCGACTGGCGCGGTTGCAATGTGACGATCCCGCACAAGCAGGCAGTCATCGCCAGCATCGACCGGCTTTCGGATGCCGCCGAACGTGTCGGCGCAGTAAATACGGTCTGGCGCGACAGCGACGGCAGACTTCATGGCACCAACACCGATGTTGACGGCATTGCCGAGGCGACCGGCAGATCGGCAGTCGGCAAGATCGTGGTCATTGGTGCCGGAGGCGCGGCACGCGCGGCCTTTGCCCTGCTCGCGACCATGCCCGAAGCAGATGCGACGGTGCTGGCACGTTCGCCCGAAAAAGCGGAACGCGCCTGTAGCGAGTGCGGGCTTTTCGCCAGGACGCTGACATTCGCAGCCGGTTCGGGCGCGTTCGAGGGCGCTTGCCTGGTCATCAATGCGACCCAGCTCGGCATGACCGGCCAGGAAGCAATGCCACGCTTCGTGCTTGACGAGATCGAAGGCATGACGCCGGACGGGCTGGTCTTCGATATGGTCTATGCACCGCTCGAAACGGAGCTGCTGCGACATGCCCGGCAGAACGGTCTTGCGGTGTCGGACGGCCTTGTCATGCTGGTCGGACAGGCAGCCACGGCATTCGAAAAGTTCTTTGGCCAGTCACCGCCACGCGATCTGGACGACGAATTGCGCAGGATTCTGACGTCATGAATGACAAACGTCCCTTCATACTCGGTCTCACGGGTTCGATCGGCATGGGCAAGTCCGCTGTCGCCGCCATGTTCGAAGGCCTGAATGTCCCGGTCTTCGATGCCGATGCCGCCGTGCACGAGCTGCAAGGTCCGGGCGGGGCGCTGCTTGGCGCCATCGAGGCCGAGTTCCCGGGCACCACCGGGCCGCAGGGCGTCGACCGGCAGAAACTCGGCGCGGCCGTGTTCGGAGACCAGACCCGGCTCAAACAGCTGGAGGCCATCGTTCATCCCGCCGTCGGCGCAATGCGGCACCAGTTTCTCGAGGATAACGCGGATCAGCCGCTAATCGTGTTCGACATCCCGCTTCTGTTTGAAAAAGGCGACCCCAGGCAATCAGGCGTCGACGCCGTGCTCGTTGTTTCGGCATCGGCCGAAGCCCAGCGTGCCCGCGTGCTGGCGCGGCCCGGAATGACGCCCGAAAAGTTCGAACATATCCTCGGCTTGCAGGTGCCTGACGCGGAAAAGCGGGCACGCGCCGATTTCGTGATCGATACCGGCACTTCGCTGGCCGAAACCCGCCACGCCGTTCAGGCGCTGGCGCATCGGCTGATAGGGCAAGAATAAGCGCAGCAACCCCTTGCCTCGCGGCGCTGTGAGGTCGATATAGTCACTAATGCGCGAAGTAATTTTCGATACCGAAACGACCGGGCTCGATCCCGGCTCGGGCGACAGGCTGGTCGAGATCGGTTGCATCGAAATGGTCAACCGGGTCACCACGGGCCGGACCTGGCACTGCTACTTCAATCCCGAACGCGACATGCCGATGGAAGCCGAACGCATCCATGGACTGAGCGACGCTTTCCTTGCCGACAAGCCGCTGTTCGCCGCCAAGGCGCAGGACTTCCTCGACTTCATCGCCGACAGCCCGCTCGTCGCGCACAATGCCGGCTTCGACTTCGGTTTCATCAATGCCGAACTGGGGCGGCTGGGCATGCCTGCGGTCGGCATGGACCGGATGATCGACACCGTCGCGCTTGCCCGCGCCCGTCATCCCGGTGCGAAGAATTCGCTCGACGCCCTGTGCACGCGGTACGGCATAGATCGCAGTCACCGCACGCTGCACGGCGCGCTGCTGGACGCGGAACTGCTCGCGCAGGTCTATGTCGAGCTGACCGGCGGCAGGCAGATCGGGCTTGAGCTCGTTGCCGATATCGACGCCGTCGTCACCGAGACGCGCGTCACCATTCGCAGCGACCGGACGTTCCGGCCCGCGCGCCCGCATCGGGCCAGCGCGCAGGAACTTGCCGCTCATGGAGAATTTCTGAAGACGGTGACCGCCCCTCTCTGGGGCCCGCCGCTTTCGCCATCAGGAGAATGACATCAATGGACATCCGCGTTTCCGGTCATCAGGTCGATACTGGTGAAGCTCTGCAAATCCACGCGACCGAACGCCTGACTGTGATCGTCGAGAAATATTTCAGCCGTGCCCTGTCCTCTCATGTGACGTTCGGACGGGGTCCGGCTGGCGGTTTCCGTTGCGACATCATCATGCATGTCATGCACAATCTGGTGCTCAAGGCGACCGGCACGGCGCATGACGCGCATCTCGCTCTCGATCAGGCTGCCGAGAAGATCGACAAGCAGCTGCGACGCTACAAGCGCCGGCTCAAGGATCGGCACGAGCAGGCCGCCCACGCCCAGGCTCAGGAAGACGCAGCCTATACGATCTTCGAGGAACCGGCGGCAGAAGACGAGGAGATCCTCATCGATGCACCTGTCGTCATCGCCGAGACCCGCGTCGACATTCCCGAAGCGACGGTTTCGGACGCGGTGATGATGCTGGACCTGCGCGACACCTCGGCGCTGTTCTTCAAAAATGCTGGAACCGGACGCCATAATATGGTTTACCGCCGCGGCGATGGTTCGATCGGCTGGGTCGAGCCGTCCTGAAGCCCGCTTAACCGGGGGCTTTCCAAACGGAGGAGGGGCATCGCCGCGCGTCGTGCGGGCGGCGATGGCAACCATTTGACGCTCCGAGGCGTCAAGACAGTGTCCGAGTCACTATGAGCTTTCATTTCAAAATCGTGCCCGAGGCGGTCGGCTTTGCCGACGCCGCTTCGAAAGCAGAAGTCATCGCGCAGATGGCGAGCCTGTTTGCTCGAGTCTATGGGCTCGACAAGGCAGAGCTGGAAACGCGCCTCAGCGCACGCGAGGCTCTTGGGAGCACAGGTTTCGGTCGGGGCGTGGCGATCCCGCATGCGCGCATGGCGGGACTGAAACTCCCGGTTGCCTCCTTTCTCAAGCTCGCCCGGCCGATCGATTTTGAATCGGCGGACAAGGCGCCGGTAAATCTCGTGTTCGGTCTGATCTCGCCGGAACAGGCCGGGCCGCAGCATCTCCACGCACTGGCCGCGATTTCCCGGCTCATGCGCGAAGAGCGCTTCCATGAGGCGTTGATCTCCGCTGGAGGCGAGGAAGAACTGTTCGGATTGCTAGCCAATGTCATCGATCGCGACGCAGCCTGAAGAGTCCGGCGCGCAGCTGCACTGGCGCGCGCTTGAGCGGCTCTATCAGTCCGCGCCGATCAACGAACTGTTCGCGTCTCGCCTGCAGATCACCGGCACCGGCGAGGCGGCGATCCGCTTCACCGTAGACGAGAGCTGCTTTCATGCTGCGGGTGCCGCGCATGGAACGATCTACTTCAAGATGCTCGACGACGCGGCTTTCTACGCCGCCAACACCCTGGTTTCCGACCGCTTCCTGCTCACGACTTCGTTCAACCTGCACTTCACCAAGCCAGTGCGTGTCGGCGAAGTGGTCGCCGAGGGTCGTTGGGTCAGCGGCCGCAAGCGGGTCCTCGTGGCCGAATCCCGGCTGGTCGATGCCGAAGGTGACGAGATCGGCCGCGGTACCGGAACCTTCATGCGTTCGCGGATCCCGCTTTCCAGCCTGCCGGGCTATTCCGGCGGATCGAGCTGAGACCGATCCAGGCCGAATGGACGTCCGCCTGCCAGCGCACCTCGAGGTTTCGGCCCTGATCCGCGAGGTTCAGGCGAGCGGAGGATTCGGGACCGTCATTCATAAAGGTGAACGCGACGCCGGCACTATCCTTGTCGTTCTGGTGGAAAACGGTGAGAACATGAGGGTTTACGAGCGCATGCCGCAGCTCGACGGTACGCGGGCGTGGACGCCGAGTTTCTCTGAAGACATTGAAAATAAAGAGAAATCATCCGAATACCTGAATCGCCGTGCCGCGCAGGACCCGGATTTATGGATCCTGGAACTGGATATCGCACGTGGTGAACGGTTCATCGGATTATAGCCTACCTTTCGTTGACTTTGTTGCGCTGCAAAATAATTGCGCCCTCGCTTTCGCGGAGGCGGCGTTCACGGGTATCGGCCCGTGATGCTAGCACGCAGACGGGGGGCGACCGGCGAATCCGGGCAATCACATAACGCCGCCAAGCGGTAGATTGTTTCCGTTCGTGTCAGGCGCGCTCACCGCCCTTTGACAGGATACAATGCGTACCAAATTGCATGTGGCCAGCGGCATTGCCGTGGCCGCTACAATGCTGACCGTCATGTTCAGCGCCACCGGATCAGGCGCTATGGCGGACGAGGCAACCCCGGTTCTGGTTCAGGAAGCCGTGGGCATTCAATCGATTTCACAAGCGGTGGTCGCAGCCCTTCCCGAAGAGGCTCCCACGGCATCAGTCCCTGAAATCGCAACGCCAGCCACTCCGCCCGCGCCCGTGCGCGCGGCCAGCCTCGCAGGCCTGGTCAAGGCCCAGCCGGTTCCAGGCGCTCTCGATTCCGAGATGCGCTGCCTTGCGGGTGCGATCTATTTCGAGGCTCGCGGCGAATCGCTTGCTGGCCAGCTCGCTGTCGGCCGGGTGATCGTCGAGCGCGCAAGCTCGCATCGCTTCCCCTCGTCCTATTGCGGCGTGGTGTTCCAGCGTTCGCAGTTCTCGTTCGTGCGTGGCAATTCGATGCCGTCCATCAGCGAAGGCTCGGCGGCGTGGAAGAAGGCAGTTGCCGTCGCCCAGATTGCCGATCAGGGTACCTGGGATAGCCCGGCCGAAGGCGCGCTGTTCTTTCATGCGTCGCGCGTTTCGCCCGGCTGGAGGCTGAAGCGCCTCGCGCAGGTCGACAATCACATATTCTATCGCTGAGTTCTGGGCAGCTTCCGATCGATAGGGATCGGGAGCTGCGAAAGGCCCGCGCGGCGCTTGAGCGTTGTTTTCGGTTTGCGTCAGCTCGAACGGAAAACACACTAGAGCCAGGTGAGTGCTTTCGCGCCCCTGCGCCTAGCTGACTTCCACCCACATTGGTGCGTGATCGCTGGCCTTTTCCCGGCCGCGGTGCGCCTTGTCGACGCCGCAAGCCGTGAGCCGGTCCGCCAGTTCGGGGCTGAGCAGGGCATGGTCGATACGGAAGCCGTGATCGCGCTGCCAGGCGCCTGCCTGGTAGTCCCAATAGGTCCAGACGCCGCCACGCGGGTTGTGGAGGTCGATAGCGTCGGTCCAGCCGTCGTTGAGCAGCCGCATATAGGCATCGCGCGATTCGGGCTGCATGAGGGCATCCACGGCCATTGCCTTGACCGACCAGACGTCCTTGTCCTCGGGAATCACGTTGAAGTCGCCCAGCACTACCGCAGGCACTTCCTCGGCGGCGATTTGCGCCATGCGGGCGCGTAGCCGTTCCATCCAGCGCAGCTTGTAGTCGAACTTGGGGCCGGGCTGCGGATTGCCGTTGGGCAGGTAGATGCAGGCGACGCGCAGGCCGAACACGTCTGCTTCGATGTAGCGCGAGTGATCGTCGTCAGGATCGCCATCGAGGCCGCGTTTCACCTCGACCGGCTGTTCGCCATCGGCGAGGATGGCAACGCCGTTGAAGCTCTTCTGGCCGTGCCAGATCGCCTTGTAGCCGATCTTCTCGAACTCGGCGGCCGGAAAGCCTTCGTCCTGCGACTTGATTTCCTGCAGGCAGGCGACCGAAGGGCGCGTTTCTTCCAGCCATTCGAGCAGGCGCGGCAGTCGCGCCTTGATCCCGTTGATGTTGAAACTCGCGATTCGGGTCACACGGAGAAGCTCGACCCGCAGCCGCATCCCGCAGCGGCATTCGGATTCTCGACCCGAAAGGCCGCACCACCCAGCGATTCGACGTAGTCGACCACGCAGCCGGCAACCAGTTCGAGACTGACCGGATCGACCACGAGCTGCACGCCATCGGTCTCGGTGACGAGGTCGTCGCCTTCCGGTGCGTCGGCAAGGCCGAACTTGTAGAGGAAGCCGGAACAGCCGCCGCCTTCCACCTCGAGCCGGAGGATCGCCGGCTTGTCCTGCTTCACCGCAATCGCTGCGACGCGCGCGGCGGCGGACGGGCTGAGTGTGAGCGTCTGGGCGTTCATAGAGGCGATGTAGGCAGCATGGGGCGCGATGGCAAGCCGGTTGGGAGCCGGATCAAGCCGTCTGGATATAGTCGCGCATCGCCTCGGCTTCGGACTGGACCTTATCGATCCGGTATTTGACGATATCGCCGATGGACACGAAACCGACCATCTTGCCACCCTGCATGACCGGGAGGTGACGGATGCGCCGTTTGGTCATCAGCGAAAGCGCATCGATGGCCCCGGTATCCACGCTCACGGTGACGGCAGGGCTGGTCATGGCGTCACGCAGGCTGAGCGAAAGCGCCTGCTGCCCCATGCCGCTCAACTTGTAGATCGCGTCGCGTTCGGAAAAAATCCCGACGACCGAGCCGGATTCGACGACCGGAATGGCACCGATGCGGTGCTTGGCCAGCAGGCCGATAGCTTCGGATACGGTCGCGTTAGCCTCGCAAGTGACGATCTCGAACGAGCGGGCTTCGAGAATGCGGCCAATGGTCATCGCGGTTCTCCCAGGTGCTTGCATGTGCATCATGCCACAACTGTGGAATTTCCGCCAGTTCGGCGCGCGTTACCTCCAGTTGGGGCGCTTTGTCCTTGCACGCGCGGCCAAGTCGCGCGATTGCAGGCCGCGATGGTTCCCAAGAGTCCTCTCGACGATCCCGAAACGGCCGCATTCGCCTGGGCGCGATTCCGTCGTCTGATGCGCTGGATGATGCTGGTGACGATCACCATGGTGATCGGCTCGATGGTCGTGCTTTATCGCAGCAACGGGCTTGTCTCCGTCCACTTCTACATTGCGACGGCTCTCGGCATCGGTTTTGCGATGCTGCTGATGTCGGCGCTGATGGGGCTGGTGTTCCTGTCGGCAGGAACCGGACACGACGATGCGATCATCGATCCGCTCGAAGATGAGCGAGAGCCCTAGCTCTCGGGCGAGGTAAGCCTGAATTCCTCGACCGGGACACCGCCGATCAGGTGTTCCTGAATGATGCGCTCCAGCACGGGCGGCGTGCAGCTATGGTACCAGACATTGTCCGGCCAGACGACGGCAACCGGTCCGGCAAGGCAGATACGCAGGCAGTCCGCCTTGGTGCGATAGACGCCGCCCTTCTTGTCGAGCTTCAGTTCCTTGAGCCGCGCCTTCAGATAGCGCCAGGCTTCGGCGCCGACTTCGGGCTGGCAGCATGCCGCCTTTTCCGATTCGGCGCACAGGAAGATGTGTCGCTGCGCCGTATCGCCGCCATAGGCAGCCAGCGCACGCCGTGCATTCGCAAGAGCTTCCGGCGTCGCGGTCATGACGCGATCAGCCACGGTTCGAGTTGCCCGCGATAGTGCTCAGGGTGGGGTGCCGCCTTGCCATCAAGCATTGTCACCATGACGGTCTCGGCATAGGCCACGGGACGCTCTCCCTGCACGGCCAGTTGCGCGACCGTCTGGCTGGTCCTGCCGATCGCGCGCAGTCCGGAATGACAGACCACCGGTTCGGGATAGAACGCCTCCCCGAGGAACTGGACGTTGAGGTTGGCCACCATGATCGTGAAGGATGCGTCCGCTTTCGTCATGCCGCTCTGGCGGTGCAGGTGCCCTCGGCCTTCCTGCAGGAGGTCGATCAGCTTGACGTTGTTGAGGTGGCGATTGACGTCGAGATCGCTGTAGCGCAGCCCGATCTCGGTGCGCATCGGGTAGCTGGCTGGGTCCAGCAGATAGGGTTCCGGGGCTGCCATGAGCGTTGTCCTAGAGCATCGCGCGAAAAAGTGGGAACCGGTTTTTCGCTAAAGCAATGCGGAACCAGAAAACTGCATCGCGCGAAAAAGTGGGAACCGGTTTTTCGCTAAAGCGGTGCGACACCGCAAACCTGCATCGCGGGGCGAAGTGAGATCCGCTTCCTTAAGGGGCAATGCGACGAAAAGGACGTGCGAAGACCCGGCCTTCGGGTAGCCGATCAGCTGCGGTTCCCGGAAATGCGCCGGATTTCGTCGGCCACCAGCTTTTCGACGAGCGGCGGCAGGTTCTTTTCCAGCCACTCGGCAAGAGCCGGGCGGAGCATTTCGCGCACGAGGCTTTCGATGGAAGTCTCACCCGAACGAACGATCTGCGGCTGCGCGCCCGGTTTCGCGAGCATTGCCAGGGCCGCGAGCGATTCGCCTATATCGGCCTGGGTAGCGTCGCCAAGCAGCGGACCGTCTTCCTGAACGTCAGCCACTTCTTCTTCCTCGAATTCCTCGATGCCGTGGCCATCCGATCCGAGATCGAGCACGTCATCATCCGGCAGGCCGCGCGTCTCGCGCTCGCGTCGCAGGTCCGCCGCACCGGCACGATTGTCGCGCGCGATGACCTGCTTGATCGATTCGAGGATTTCCTCGACCGTCGGTTCAGAAGAGTTCCCCATCTTTCTTCCCTGCCGATTTCTGCTCATTTGCCCGGAATTTCGCCGCCTTGAACGGCGGTGTCAACCGTTCTCGTCGCCTTGGCCTGCGGTGCGGGATCGTCATCCCAGTCGAACCACTTGCCGCGCACACGGTCGTAATTCACCTGCGGGTCGTAGAGAACGCCGCCTTCGAGACCCAGATCGCGTGCTTCCGCCCGCCCCATGGCGGCGAGCAGCGAGAAGCCGGCGACGTAGGCGTTGCGCCGTGCCGTCACCAGCCGCACCTGAGCCGTGATGAGTTCCTGCTCTGCATCGAGGATGTTGAGGATCGTGCGGTTGCCCACGGTGTTTTCTGCGCGGACGCCTTCGAGGCTGAGCTCGGCAGCATCGACGGCCACTTGCGAACTGTCGATCAGTTCGCGCGATGCTATCCATGCGGAATAGGCAGCCCGCGTCTGGGCAATGACGTCACGTTCCGCGGCGATCTCGCTTTCCAGCGCGGCGCTGGCGAGAGCCTGGGCGCGGCGGCGCTGGGCGGCGGGCCTGCCGCCCTGGAAGATCGGCAGCGAGAGCCGAGCGCCGACCTGCGCGGTCTTGTCCGTTTGCGAAAGGTCGGGGATCAGGCTGCCGCCGAGCGTTCCGAAATAGTCGTTGTAGCCGCCCTGGCTGTAGAGGCTGACCTTGGGAAGGCGTCCGGCCCCGGCGACATCGATGTCGTATTCGGCGGCCTGCGCCTGTTCCTTCGCTGCGATGAGGTCGGGATTGTTTTCAAGCGCGATTGCCACAGCCTCTTCGGGTGAATTGGGCAGGTTCGGCAAGGGTGGGGGCGCAGCCAGGGTTCCCGGCGGAGAGCCGACCAGCCGGATATAGGTTTCGCGGGCACCGGCAAGATTGGCAGAGGCCGTTCGCGCATCGCCCTGTGCCAGTGCCATCCGCGCCTGCGACTGGGCGACGTCGGTGCGGGTGAGGTCGCCGATCTCGAAGCGGTCCCTGGTGGCGCGCAGGTTGACGCCGAGCACGTCGACCTGATTGTTGCGCAGCCCGACGATCGCTTCCTGCAGGATCACGTCCATGTAGGCCGCGACGACCTGTGAGAAAATGGCGGATTCGGTGCCGCGCAAATCGGCCTGACCGGCCTCGACCCGCGTTCTGGCGGCCTTGACCGCGTTCTTGACTGCGCCGCCCGAATAGATCGGCACGCCAAGCTGTACCTGCGCCACGAGTGCCCGGTCAGGACTGGTGAAGCTGTTCGCGCTCTTTTTCACGAACTCGGAATAGGTCGTGTCCGCTGTCACGGACGGAAGGCCCGCCGCGCGTTCGATCGGGACGGTCTCGTCCACGCCACGCTGGCGGGCACGGGCCGCCTGAAGGGTGGGGTTGGACTCGTAGGTCTGCGCGAGCGCCTCGCGCAAGGTATCGGCCATGGCCGGGGCGCTTGCGATCAGCAGTCCCGAACCCAGACCCGTCAGCAGTCCCGCACGTATTCCGGAAATACTCACGCCTAGAAGCTCCAGCGCTTCGGCGCCCTGAATTCGGCGAGCACCGGGATGCCCATGTCGGCAACGGGTAGCAGGGCCAGATCTCCGCCGACCTTGGCACCGACGGCAAGCCGGGTCACGCCGTTGTCCAACGTGCCGGTGACCAGCCGGCCACCGTCGGCCAGCAGGGATGCGAACGAGCGGGGCATCTCTTCCACGGCGCCGTCGACCACGATCAGCGTGTAGGCGCCCTTGCCGCGCTTGGTCTTGGCTGCTTCGGGATCGACAGCGTCGAGCGTGCCGACCAGCGGGCGCAGCAGCGCGGCGAGATAGCCCTTGCCGTCGCCCACGATCAGCGCCTTGTCCTCGGCAGAAGGCTTCGCCTCTGCCAGCATGCGACCATGGACCAGCGGTGAAGCGAGTTGCCTGCCGTCAGCAAGCGGGATCGACCGATCGATATAGGCGGCATCGCGCATCGCGGGCGGCACGAATTCCTCGCGCGCTACCGAGGACATGGCCGAGAGAACCCACGGTTCGTTCACGCCGCTGGTGCGCAGCTGGCTGTCGATCATGGCGCGGCGGGCAGCGGCATGCGTGCCGGCGCTGCTGTCCTGAGTGGTTGTCATTACGCGAAACATTCCCTCATGGCTGTAGCCGGCGGCAGGTTCGCCAGGCTGCTCCGGGGCGCCTTCTAGGCCAAGGAGGCTGCCTCGCCAAGCGCTTTGACGGCGAGCGGACGTGGCACTATTGCGGGCGCGAAGACACCCCATTCAAGGAACGCGTGGACATGGCAGACATGGTGACGATTCGCGAGCAGGACCTGATCGACAGCGTGGCCGATGCGCTGCAGTTCATCAGCTTCTATCATCCGATGGACTATATCCGGGCACTCGGCGAAGCCTACGAGGCGGAGCAGGGCCCGGCGGCGAAGGACGCGATTGCCCAGATCCTCACCAACAGCCGCATGTGCGCCGAAGGGCATCGCCCGATCTGCCAGGATACCGGCATCGTCAACGTCTTCGTCAAATGGGGGCAGGACTGCCGCCTCGAATCGGACATGTCGCTGCAGGAGGTCGTCGATGAGGGCGTGCGCCGGGCCTATAACAACCCGGAAAACAAGCTGCGCGCCTCGATCCTGACCGACCCGGCGTTTACCCGCCGCAATACCAGGGACAATACGCCGTGCGTGCTTTCGGTCGAGATGGTGCCGGGCAGGACCGTGTCGATCGATGTCGCGGCAAAGGGCGGTGGCTCGGAGAACAAGTCGAAGTTCAAGATGATGAACCCGAGCGACAACATCGTCGAATGGGTGCTGGAGATGCTGCCGCAGATGGGTGCTGGCTGGTGCCCGCCCGGCATGCTCGGCATCGGTATCGGCGGAACGGCGGAACACTGCGTCAAGCTCGCCAAGGAAAGCCTGATGGACCCGATCGACATGGGCCAGCTCAAGGCGCGCGGCCCGCAGAACGATATCGAGGCGCTTCGCATCGAGATCTTCGACAAGGTCAATGCGCTCGGCATCGGCGCGCAGGGGCTGGGCGGCCTGTCGACCATCCTCGACGTGAAGATAAAGGACTGGCCCTGCCACGCGGCAGGCAAGCCGGTAGCCATGATCCCGAACTGTGCGGCGACCCGGCACGCACACTTCACTCTCGACGGATCGGGACCGAGCTATCTCGAAACGCCCGATCTCGATAGCTGGCCTAAAGTGCAGTGGGAGCCGGATGCGGCGGCCAAGCGAGTCAACCTCGATACGCTCACTGCCGAGGAAGTGCGCAGCTGGAAGCAGGGCGACCGGCTGCTGCTCAGCGGCTCGATGCTGACCGGGCGCGACGCCGCGCACAAGCGCATCCAGGACATGCTTGCCAGGGGCGAGGAGCTGCCCGTCGATTTCAGGGGGCGTGCGATCTACTACGTCGGCCCGGTCGATCCGGTGGTCGGCGAAGTCGTCGGTCCGGCTGGTCCGACCACGGCGACCCGCATGGACAAGTTCACCGACATGATGCTCGAGCTCGGGCTGCTGGCGATGATCGGCAAGGCCGAGCGCGGGCAGGGCGCGGTTCAGGAGATCGCGAAGCACAAGGTGGCCTATCTCATGGCCGTGGGCGGAGCCGCCTATCTGGTGGCGCGCGCGATCCGCGAGGCAAAGGTCGTCGGTTTCGAGGATCTGGGCATGGAAGCCATCTACGAATTCACTGTCGAGAACATGCCGGTGACGGTCGCGGTCGACAGCGAGGGCAACAATGTCCACACGCTCGCCCCGGCGCACTGGAAGGACAAGATCGCAAAGGAACGGCTGCTCGCCGATTGAGCAGCCGAACCGCAGTCGTTTTGCTGGCCATGCCCGGCATCAGGCAGTAGTCTGGCCGTTCATGGCCATCATCATGCTCTTCGCGCTGGGCGTTGCCAATTTCGCCATGCACAAGGCAGTGATGGAAAGCGGCCACCCGATGGTTGCGCGCACCACGGTCTGGTTCGGGCTGATGGGCGGCAAGCTGGGCCTTGCTGTCGAATTCATCGTCCTGCTGGGCGCGATGCTGATGGTCGACGCGGGCATGACCGGGTGGACCTGGGCCTATATCGTCTACAGCCTGCTCAATGGGTTGTCGGCCTGGCTTATCCTTTCGGGCCGGGTCTAGGGGAACCTTGGGGCACTCCATTCGTATGACCGGAATGGCAAAGAACAATCTCATCTGGCTCGTATACAACCGCGCAAGCGGCAGTAACGACGAAGCCTCCCTCGCTGCTCTCGAAGACGCCCTGCACCAGGCAGGAATGACCATCGCGCAACGGACCTGCTTCCCCGAAGAGCCCGCGCCGGTCGCAGAAGACCTCATGGGAGAGGATATCGGCACCGTCTGCGTCTTTGCCGGGGACGGTACGATCCATACTGTCGTGACGGGTCTGTTCGGCTGGCCGGGCCGCGTGCTGGTGCTGCCGGGCGGCACCATGAACCTGCTTTCGCATCAGCTTCATGGCGAAGCGACGCCCGTCGAGATCGTCGCTCGTCTCGCCGGGGGAGGTGGCCGGACGACGCGACCGCCGATCCTCGAAGGCCGCTACGGCTATGCCTTGACCGGAGCTCTGGCCGGGCCCGGCACGGAATGGAACAACGCCCGCGAAGCGATGCGGCATAGCGCAATCGGCGAACTGGTCAGTTCGGCAGCAGGAGCGGCAAGTCAGTCCGTTTCCGGCGACCGTGCCGTGCTGCGGGGGTTTGAAGACGTGCGTGCCGAAGGCTATGCCGCCATCTCGATTACCCCTCAGGAGGCAGGCATCAGCGTCAAAGGCTACTATGCCGACGATCTCGGCGACTATCTCGGACAACTTGCCGCGATCGTGACGGGCGATTTCCGCAACGGTCCGCACGACCGGCTCGGCACTATGCCCAAGGTCGACATTGCCAGTCTTGGCGGAGAGCCGCTCGGCCTGCTGATGGATGGCGAGCCGCATCAAGGGCAGGCAAGCGAGTCATTCCGGATAGCGATCTGCGAAGTCGATCTGATCGCGACTCTCGACGATGCGTGATCCCGGACAGGCAGGCGCGGGCGAGATCAGGATATTCCACCTGAGCGACATCCATTTCGGTCTGGTGGACGCTGCCGCGATTGCCTGGGTGCAGGAATGCATCGCGCTGGAAAGGCCCGATGCCGTGGCGATCACGGGCGACCTGACGATGCGCGCACGCCACCGCGAATACGGGGCGGCAAATGACTGGATCGGGTCGCTGGAAGTTCCCGTGACGGTCAACATCGGCAATCACGACATGCCCTATTTCAACCTGATCGAGCGGTTCGTGGCACCATACCGGCGCTACCGGGCGATTCATTCGATGGTCGAGAGCGAGGTCGACCTGCCGGGGCTCGCCATCGTGCCGCTCAAGACGACGGCGCGGGCGCAATGGCGGCTCAACTGGTCGAAGGGATGGATCACTGGCGCGGCGCTCGCCGAGACGCTCGCGCACATCGACGCTCTGCCCGAAGGCACGCGGGTGGTCGTTTCCGCGCATCATCCTCTGGTCGAGACCGGCACGCGGGGCACGGCCCTGACGCGCGGTGGCTCGCACGCGCTTGAGGAACTCGCCCGGCGCAAGGTGCTGGCCGTCCTGTCGGGCCATGTGCACGACCCGTTCGATCTGGTCGAGGAAACTGCGGCGGGGCCGGTGAGGATGATCGGGGCGGGCACGCTGTCGCAACGCATCCGGTCAACGCCGCCGAGCTTCAACGACATAAGGATCGCAGGCGATACGCTGCGCGTCGAAGTGCGCAACCTGCAGCGGGTGGCGACACCCGACATGCAGATCGATGACGTGCCGGAAGACGCCATGCCGCCGCGTGAACCGGGCGAACCCGTCTCCCATGTCGCTACGATTCCGGCCGAGGATCCCCCCGTCTACTGACGCACCCCGCAAGCAAAAGGCCCGCACCGATTGCTCGGGCGGGCCTTCGCGGGGGGCTCGTGGCGATCAGTAGGCGTGTTTTACGTCACCGATCCCGTTGATTGTGCTGTTCAGCTTCGCCGGCTTGGTGTGCAGCGTGACGTCGCCTGCCCCATTGATCTCAAGATCGACGATGCCCTTGGCCGAGAGCTCGATATCGCCGGCCCCGTTGATCTCGACGCTGGCGTCCGTCACCTCGACATTCTCGAAGTCGAAATCCGCGGCACCATCCGATTCGAGCCGCAATTTCGCGATCTTCCCCGTCGCCGTGACATCGGCGGCGCCGGCCGATTGCACTTCGAAGTTTTCCTGATCGAGATCGAAAAGTTCGACATCGGCTGGCGCATCGAGATGCAGGCCGAGCAGCCTCGGCGCCTTTATGACGACCGAAAGCGAGGCGTGCTTTGCCTTGCCTCCTTTTGAAAAGCCAAGCTTGCCATTCTCGTAGACGAGATCGTCAATCGCTTCCTGCGGCCCCTCGACTTCCATCGAGGCGGTATCGCTGCGCTCGAAGCGGAGATCCACCGGCATGTCGATGACGAGCATCTTTGCAGCGTCGAATTCGAATTGCCGGGTCGTTGTCGGCCCTTCGTATTCGTCGCCCAGGACAATTACATGCCTTTCCTCGAAAGCCTTGCGCAATGCCGGGCCGCCGATGGCGACTGCCGCGCCGATCGAAACAAGGGCGAGCATGGCGGCGCTGACCGCGACGATGAGGAGTTTCCTTATCATGTTGCCTGCTCCTTATACGTCGTTCTTGCCGATGGCTGGCTGGATCACCCGATAGTGCAGGCGTCCGAACCAGATCGTGGCATTGATGAGGCCGATGCTGACAAGGGTCAGTATGGAACCGATCGCAATCGCGACGCCCATGACGCCAAGACCCATCAGGAAAGCGACCATGCCGCCTCCGGGAAAGCCGGCGAACGGCCCCACGATCATCATCGCGCCGCCTGCTACGAACAGCCCGAAACAGGCGGCATAGAAAGCCACAACGAGCCCGAGCACCGACAGGAAGATCGGCAGCAGGATCAGGATGTCCAGCGTGGCAAGGCCCATGAAGCCGATGACGGCTGCCCAGGCCGCGGACGGCGAGCGATCCTCTCGCCATTGCCTGACGCCCGATTCGAGCCTTAGTTCCCGTGCAAGGCGGCTGGGATTTCCAAGCGCCTCTGCGATCTCGATTTCCGAGCGGCCTTCTTCCATGCCGGCGTCGAAATGCGCCTCGTAATCGGCGACGATGTCGTTCTGCTCGGCAGCGGGCATCCCGCTCAGTCCGCTTCTGAGGCGGCGCAGGAATTCATTGCGTGTCATCATTTCCCTCCGCTTGCGCGCCAGCGTTTTCTTTCCCGGATAACAGGGCTTCCACGGCTTCCACGAATTCGCGCCATTCGCTCGCCTGAGCATCGAGGCGCTGACGACCGGCATCGGTGATCGCGTAATACTTGCGTGGCGGGCCGGAGGGCGATTCCTCAAGGTAGGTCGAGACGAGCCCCTCACCCTGCATGCGCCGCATCAGCGGGTAGATCGTGCCTTCGCCCATATCCACGGCTGCGGAGAGGCGGCTGGCTATCTCGTAAGCGTAGCTGTTGCCTCTCGCGAGGAGTGCCAGGACGCAGAGTCCCAGCACCCCCTTCTTGAGTTGGACTTCGATACCTTCTGCCAAGTTCCGGCTCCTCGTGAAGCCCTGAGCGGGCCGCTTGTGCCGCCCGCCCTCGGGAATTCCGTGGCGTTACGCGCCGTCGCTGCCGCTGTCGATGATGCGGGCGAACTGCGGCTCGATCTGACGCATCGCGCTTTCGTAGCATTCCTTCTGCTGGTGAGAATGGAGGCGCGTGCCAGTCACAGGTGCCCTGTCGAGACCGCAGGCGGCGCGGGCCGCCCGTTCGATCCGGCGGGTCAGTTCAGCCTTGCCCTCGGCACTCTTCAGATTGAGGTCCGAATAGCGGACTTCGACAGTGCTGCCCTGTTCGGGGGTGGCGGCGAAACTCGGCGGTGTCATTGCGCACAGCGCCACGGTAGCGGCGACGGAGGCGATAGCGGCGATTACAGTCTGCTTGCTCATTTCAATTCCCCTTCATTTTCCCTGGCCGTCATCCGCGACTCGGTGCCGGCCAATGGCCACTGTATATGGCAAGGTAGTGTGTAATGCAAGATACCATGTGGTGATAAATAGCATGCGGTAAATGATACCGATCATAACATGATATCGGGCGATGATCTGCGGGGGATGGTCGCGGGAAATCAGGGATTTAGGCGATGCAAAGCAAAAGGGGCCGCAGTTGCCTGCGACCCCTTGGGCTGTTGCAATGCCGGACAAGCCGGCAAATTTTTTCGAATCAGCGCTTCGAGAACTGGAAGCTGCGGCGTGCCTTGGCGCGGCCATACTTCTTGCGTTCCACGACGCGGCTGTCGCGGGTGAGGAAGCCGGCAGCCTTCACTGGCGAGCGCAGTTCCGGCTCGTACTTGGTCAGCGCCTGCGCAATGCCGTGCTTCACGGCACCGGCCTGGCCCGAAAGACCGCCGCCCTTGACCGTGGCGACGACGTCGTACTGCTCCTCGCGGCCAGCCACCTTGAACGGCTGGTTGATGACGAGACGCAGCGACGGGCGTGCGAAGTACACTTCCTGATCGCGGCCATTGACGGTGACCTTGCCGCTGCCGGGCTTGAGCCAGACGCGAGCGACGGCATCCTTGCGGCGGCCGGTGGCATAGGCGCGGCCCTGGCCGTCCAGTTCCTGCGGGCGCAGCGGCACGCTGGGCGTTGCAGGAGCGGTCGGCATTTCGGGCGCAGCGGCCGGAGCTTCGCCGGTCAGGTCCTTCAGATCGGACAGGCTATCGACGGTATCGGTATCGGACATCATGCGCCCACCTTGTTCTTGCGATTCATGGAAGCCACGTCGAGCGGCTGGGGCTGCGTTCCGGCATGGGGATGCTCGGCGCCTGCATAGAGGTGCAGGGCGCGCATCTGCGCACGGCCAAGCGGACCGCGCGGGATCATGCGTTCAACCGCCTTTTCGAGCACGCGCTCGGGGAAGCGGCCGTCGAGAACCTTCTCGGCAGTCACGCCCTTGATGCCGCCGGCATAGCCGGTGTGCTTGTAATAGGTCTTCGTGCCGCGCTTGTTGCCGGTGAAGCGCACCTTGTCGGCATTGATGACGACAACGTGATCGCCGCAATCGACGTGCGGGGTGAAGCTCGGCTTGTGCTTGCCGCGCAGGAGATTGGCGACAACCACGGCGAGACGACCGACGACGAGGCCTTCGGCGTCGATCAGGTGCCAGTTCTTTTCCACCTCGGCCGGCTTGATCGACCGGGTGACCTTGCTGAGCGCCTTCATGGCCACTCCTTTCCAATAAAATTCAAAAGCGCCGCCTGCTCGCCAGGGGCGATGCAGCGGGACGGCGGCCCAATCGTCAAATTCGAGCGGCAAGTCAAGCGAAACCGGGCCATACAGAAGAGGTAAAATAATACCTCTAGACTGGCGAGCGCACCTATTCCTTGCGTGTCAGCGTCCAGGTTTCCTCGGTAATGCGCGTCGAATCGCCCAGGCGGGTCGTAACGCTGCGCTGCAATCTGAACAGCAATCCGGAACCTGAGTCGACCTCGGCGTCGATCTCTATCGAAACCTGGCCGGTCTTTCCTCCCGGCAGCGGCATGACGTTGGTGTTGCTGTGCTTGCCGGGCGCGGGCCTGAACAGGTCTTCCGGCCAGGCTGTCTGGATCGGGTTTGCCGTGGCCTGCCCGATAAATGCATCGGCGTCGCGGGCTTCGGCTGCGGGAAGACTGGCCGGGACGAGCGCCTGCGCCTGCCTGCCTGCCTCCGCTGCGAAGGATTCCTGGTCCCGCTCGCCGGCGGACAGGAACCTCCCCTGTGCGTCGATCCGCATCGGGAACATGCCGGTGTCGGGTCGGGCGCGCTCCATCGCCATGAGCGCTTCGAATTGCCTTGGGGCTTCGATATCGACACCGATCAGCTCGCCTTCGATCCGAAACCCGGTTCCCTCGGGCACGAAGTGGATCCTGTAGCTGCGTGCGGTTGCGATGGTAATGCCGCCGGGCAAGGGGCGGCGCAGGGTACGAGTGAGCACCATTGGCTCGGACGACGGCACGAAGGGAGAGACGGCGCTCGCAACCGCTTCGACCGGAGCGAGAGACAGGCCCGCGAGAGGCAGCGCTGCAGCGGCGCTGGCGAGCAACACGGTACGCATTGCACCAATGCCGGATCCGATCTCCGGGCCAATCATGGCTTGCCCCTGTTCATGCAGACGAGATGCCCCCTGCCCCTCGCAAATCGCACGACTTGCCCGCTCGTGCGCTAGGTATTGATACGCAGGAAGTGGATTCCGTCAAGAAACCACTGCGATCAGGCGTCTACCGCGCGACCGTCTCTGCGACCGGCGACATGCGCGCCCCAGACCGTCGCTGCGACGACAAGAGCGCCGGTGAACTGGTGCAGCACGGCCAGCCACAGCTCCATCCCTGACCAGATCGTCGAGATACCCAGCAGGATCTGCACGCCGAAAGCCGTGTGGATCGCGATCGAGACATCGCGCCTGCCCAGCGCGCGGACTCTCCTCGACAGCACCACCAGCACCGCGACGACGACGAAGGCCCACCAGCGATGGATGAAGTGGACGAGAAACGGGTCGTTGAACAAGGCATGCAACGCGCCTTGCGACCAGTCGATCCCGTCGGGAAAGAACGAACCCTGCATCAGCGGCCACGCATCGGCCCGGAACCATCCCGCCCCGGCAACATATCCGGCGCGCATTCCCGCGACCAGGGCTCCGAACAGGACCTGCACGGCAACGGTGCCGATCGCCAGCGCGCCCAGTGGAGACGAACGCGCCGATGCCCGCCCTTCCCTGACGCCGAGCACGTCGAGCGCCGTCCAGACCAGCGCGCCTAGCGTAATCAGGGCGACGCCGAGATGGGTGGCGAGCCGGATGTGGCTGACCTTTACATCTGCGCTCAGGCCCGAAGTCACCATCCACCAGCCAACCGCGCCCTGAAGCCCGCCGAGCGCGAGCAGGGCCAGCAGCCGCGGCTTGTAGCCGCCGGGAATGGTCCGCCGCATCCAGAACACGGCCAGCGGCAGGGCAAAGGCCACACCAGCCAGCCGCGCGAGCAGGCGGTGGACCCACTCCCAGAAGTAGATGAACTTGTACTGCGCGAGAGTCATGCCCGCTGGTCCGTTGACCTCGACGTACTGCGGGATCTGCTTGTAGGCTTCGAACTCTCGCTGCCACGCTGCTTCGCTGAGCGGGGGGATGACTCCGGTGACGGGCTTCCACTCCGTAATGGAAAGGCCCGACTCGGTCAGCCGGGTAATTCCGCCGACCACGAGGATCAGGCAGACCAGTCCAGCCACGGCAAGGAGCCACCGGGCGATGGCAGGCGTATCGTCGCGTGTGCCGATAAGGTGTGCGGGCCGGGCCTTCATGTGCGCCCCTCTAGCCAAGCCTGCGCGCGGCGCAAGGGATCAAAGGGAAGACCTTGCGCGATGATACAACATAACATACCTGACCTCTATGCGCCGCGCTCTTCTCTCGATTCGGGATCGCTTCGATCGTGCAGGCATAGTCCTGTCCGGGCTTTGCGCGGTTCACTGCGTGCTCGGCATCCTGATTGTCTCGGTGCTCGGGCTAGGCGGCGGTGCTCTGCTTGCGCCGCAAATTCACGAGATCGGCCTCGCGCTTGCCGTTGCGGTTGGAACGATCGCGCTTGGAGCCGGTTTCGCCAGGCACGGCCGCCCTGCTCCGCTCGCTCTCGGCGCGATCGGCCTGTCGCTCATGGCCATGGCCCTGCTTGTCCAGCACGGGCTTGGCGAAGCTGTGCTGACGATTTGCGGCGTGTCTCTTGTCGCAGCAGCGCACGTCTGGAACTTGCGCCGCGCGTATTGAACGCTATCTGCGGCTCATGTCCGCAGAACTCTCTCTCATCGTCAACGGCGAACCGCGACGCGCACCCCACGGTGCGACGATTGCCGATCTTGTCGAGTCGCTCGAACTCAATGCGAAGAAGGTCGCGGTGGAACGCAATGGCCTGATTGTCCCGCGCTCCACTCTGGCCGATGTGTTGCTGGGCGACGGTGACGAACTGGAGATCGTGCATTTCGTCGGCGGTGGGAACAGCGAGGAAACCTGGACCGTTGCCGGACGCACCTTCCGCTCGCGACTGATCGTCGGCACCGGCAAGTACAAGGACTTTGCCCAGAATGCCTCTGCGCTTGAGGCCAGTGGCGCGGAAATCGTCACGGTCGCCGTGCGCCGCGTCAACGTTTCGGACCCCAAGGCGCCGATGCTGACCGACTACATCGACCCCAAGAAATTCACCTACCTGCCGAACACGGCCGGGTGCTTCAACGCCGAGGAGGCGATCCGCACCCTTCGCCTCGCGCGCGAGGCGGGCGGCTGGGATCTGGTGAAGCTGGAAGTGCTGGGAGAGGCTCGCACGCTCTATCCCGACATGCGCGAGACCTTGAAGGCTACCGAGGTGCTGGCAAGCGAAGGCTTCCTGCCGATGGTCTACTGCGTCGACGACCCCATCGCGGCGAAGCAGCTTGAGGAAGCGGGCGCCGTGGCCGTGATGCCGCTCGGCGCTCCCATTGGTTCGGGCCTCGGTATCCAGAACCGGGTGACGATCCGCCTGATCGTGGAGGGCGCGAGCGTGCCGGTGCTGGTCGATGCCGGCGTCGGCACGGCCAGCGACGCAGCCGTGGCGATGGAGCTTGGCTGTGACGGGGTGCTGATGAACACTGCCATTGCCGAAGCGAAAGACCCGCTGCTGATGGCGCGGGCGATGAAGCGCGCGGTGGAAGCCGGACGCGACGCCTATCTCGCGGGGCGCATGGCGACGCGCAAATATGCCGATCCGTCGAGTCCCCTCGCGGGCCTGATCTGATCCCGCGACGCAAGCGCGCCAAACTACGCGCAAATACCGATCATGGTTAACGAGTTGGAAACCAAGTTGTGATGATCTGTTGCTGTCGGACGAAAGGTCTGGCGGTCTAACAGGGGACACGCGACATGGGGCAACTTCGCACCGCCTCGCTGATGATAAACGAACTGCGCGAATTCGCGAGCTTCAGCCCTTGCGAGCAGCGCTACATCAAGCGCAGCATCGATATCGGGCTCGGCAGGCAGGACGCCTTCAAGCTCTGGGCGCGCGATGCATCCGAGATTTCCTCGATCCGCTCGCAATATGTCGCCTATCAGGACCTCAAGGGTCTGCGGGCCTCGGTCCCCGCCGAAACGGGACTCGAAGGCATCGAGGACTTCATGGGCAAGCTGGTGCGCATGGCCGCATTCGATCTTGCGCAAGACAAGCTTGAGAGCTTTTCCTCGTTCCGCTTCCTGTACGAACGCATTCTTGGCGCGAAGATCCGCCCCTGGCTGCCCGCAGCATTTTGCGCATCTTCGGCCCTGCCGCAGATTCGGCCCGACCGCCGCAAGTGCCTGCTTCACTCGATCAGCGAAGCTGCAGCGACTGCGCCGGGCTGGTCCGATTCGGAGCCTTCCTTCTTCCCGGAATGGATCGAGAAGGAAGTAGCCTGACCAAGCCAAAGTCGCATTTCGCGCACAGGTTCAATGCAGATTTTAAGAGGAAAGTGACCCGATCCGGTCACAAATGGCCGGAGCAGGGAGTGCCGTACATTGGCGGATCGCAAGTATCTCAGTGCCCAGTGCAGGACACCGCGCGGCGGCATAAACGAAGTTCACATCCTCGATCTGTCGGAAGTCGGCTGCCTTATCGACAAGCGGATGATCCCGATGAGCGAGGGCGACCGGATTCTCATCAAGATGGAAGGTCTTGCCTTCCTGCCGTCATCGGTCCTGTGGGTCGAGGAAGGCGATGCCGGCCTTGCCTTCGAGCAGCCGCTCTATGGTCCGGTGCTCGAGCATCTCAACCGTTGCTTTACGGTAGAAGCGACTGACTGACCTTTGGTAGATGCGCATCGGAGTTTTCGCCACACTTCCCCGTGGGGCGAAATCCATCAACTGCGATAAAGGGCGTCGAGCCGCTCACCATAACGCTCGACCAGCTTGTGCCGCCGGACCTTGAGGCTGGGCGTCATTTCCTCGTTCTCGATAGTGAAGGGCTCGTCGGCAAAGGCGAACTGGCGGACCTTCTCGATCACCGAAAGCTGCGCGTTTACCCGGTCGATCGCCTCGCGGACCGCTGCGCGGAACTCGGCATTCTCTTGCAGGGCAGCCATATTGCCGGTCTCGTCGTGGGATTTCGCCCACTCCTGCGCCCATTCGTCATCGGGCACGATCAGGCCGACGATGTGCGGGCGCTTGTCGCCAAGCACCATGGCCTGCGCAATCTCGGGCTGGAGCGTCAGCATCGACTGGATCTTCTGCGGAGAGACGTTGTCGCCCTTGTCGTTGACGATCATGTCCTTCTTGCGGTCGGTGATCTTGATCCGGCCTTTCTCGTCGAGATGGCCGATGTCGCCGGTGTGGAGCCAGCCGTTCTGCAGTGCGCGCGCGGTTTCGGCATCGTTCGCCCAGTAGCCTTGCGTGACAAGCTCGCCGCGCACGAGCAGTTCGCCGTCCTCGGCGATGCGCAGTTCCACGCCGCGAAGAGGCGCGCCGACGGTGTCCATGCGGATGCCGTCACGAGGTCGATTACAACTGATGACAGGAGCGGCCTCGGTCTGGCCGTAGCCCTGCAGCAGGGTCAGCCCCATAGCGTCGAAGAAGGTGCCGATCTCCGGGCTGAGCGGGGCGCCGCCCGATACGAGCGCCTTGATCCGCCCGCCGAATTTCGCCCGGATTTTGGGCCGTAATGCCTTGCCGACTATGAAATCGAGCGGGAAGTCGATGATCCTGCGCTTGCCCGCCATCTTCCGTCCGCCAATGGCGACGGCAAGGTCCAGCAGCTTACCGGGCAGCTTGCCCTGCTTCTCGACCTGCTTGATGATCCGCGTGCGCAAAAGTTCGAACAGGCGCGGAACCACCACCATGATGGTTGGCCGCACGTCCTCGATATTGGCGGAGAGCTTTTCGAGGCTTTCGGCATAGTAGATCTGCGCGCCCAGCCCGATCGGCAGGAACTGTCCGCCGGTATGCTCGTAAGCATGGCTCAGGGGCAGGAACGATAGGAAGACTTCCTTCTCCCAGCCGAAGTCCTCTGCGATGATCCGAGCAGCGCCATCGACGTTGCACAGGATCGCACCGTGATGCTGGCGCACCCCGCGCGGCGCGCCGCCGGTTCCGCTGGTATAGATAATGCAGGCAAGATCGGTGCGCCCGATCGCGGCGATCCGCGCATCGACTGCCGAACGGGCCTGTGCTGCGTCGCCTTCGAGCAGATCGGACCACTGATGCCACGAGAAGCTGCCTTCCTGAGCATGGGGAATCGCTTCGATAGAAAACAGCATCTCCGCGGTATTGGTCTGGGTCAGTGCCGGAATAAGCGGTTTGGCGAGCTTCGCGCTGGAAACGATCACGGCGCGTGCGCCCGAATTGTTCAGAATGTGCAGGTGATCGCGCTCGATATTGGTCGTGTAGGCCGGCACCGTCACGCAGCCCGCCGCCATGATGCCGAGATCGGCGAGGCACCATTCGGGCCGGTTTTCGGAGACCAGCATCACCCGGTCGCCCGGACCCAGCCCGCGCGCGCGCAAGGCTTCGGCGATCAGGCAAACCTGTCGGGCAGCCTCGGCCCAACTGAGCGATTGCCAGACCTTGTCCCGCCTTGCCCAGAGCATGGGCTCGTCACCCAACCGGTCAGCCCGGTCGAGAAACAGCGAGACGAGATTGGGGCTGGTGTCGAAATCAGAAAGCTGCACGTTCAGGCCTGTCCCGGTATTTTTCCGGGAATTTAGAGGCCAGTTCTTCCCGCCACAACCCTGTCGTTATTGTGAAACCGCGACACCTTCGCTGCGTGGATCGCCCGCGCCGATCAGCCCTTGCGATGTAACGGCCACGGCATTGGTCTTCAGCGGCAGGCTGTAGGCAACGACGCGGGCGTGTCCCAGCGCCTTGAGACCGGGGATCAGCGCCTCGAGCGCGGAGCCCTTCTCGACGATGACCGTATCATCCGGCGAATAGAGAACCGGCACCGCGATGGCCTCTGCGATAGGCAGTTTCCAGTCGATGAAGGCGATGATCGACTTGGTAACCTGCACCGGGATCGTGCCGCCGCCTGCCGCGCCGACTGCCAGCACCAGTTTGCCATCCGGGCCGTAGACCAGGCTGGGCGCCATCGAACTGCGCGGGCGCTTGCCGCCTTCGACCCGATTGGCGACCGGCAAGCCGTCCTTTTCGGGTACGAAGCTGAAATCGGTCAACTCATTGTTCAGAAAGAAGCCGTCATGCATCAGGCCCGATCCGAATGGCCCCTCGATAGTCGAGGTATAGCTCACGGCATTGCCGTCGCGATCCACCACTGCGAAATGCGAAGTGCCGTTTTCGGGCGGCTCGTCACCGTCCGGTGGAATGAGGTCGAGGCCCGGCTCGACGGTTTCGGCAGTCTTGTCGGCGCGGATCAGCCCGCTCCTGTGGGCGAGGTAGTCCCTGTCGATCAGTTGCGGCACAGGAACGGAAACGAAATCGGGATCGGCCAGGAAACGCTCGCGGTCGGCGTAGGCCAGCCGCTGCGCTTCGGCGAAAAGGTGCCAAAACGTGGGCGAACTGGCCGACATCTGCGAAAGATCGAAGCGTTCCATCATGCCGAGTATGGAAAGCACGGTCGTCGCGCCCGAACTCGGCGGACCCATGCCGCAGACCTTGTAGGCACGGTAGGTTCCGCAGACCGGCTTGCGATACCTGGCCTTGTAATTCATGACGTCGGCTTCGGTCATGGTAGCCTTGCGCGGCGTATCGCGCGCCACGGCAATGGCGAGATCGGCGCCGTCCTGGCCGTTGTAGAATGCCTGTGACCCCCGTTCGGCAATTCGCTCGAGCGTTTCGGCCAGCACCGGGTTGGTCAGCTTCGTACCGACTGGCAGAGGTTCGCCACCGGCATCGTAGAAGAGCGCCGCAGCCGCCTTGTCGCGCATGCCGGTCGCCTTGTTGCGCAAGAGGAAGTCCCGGCCCCGTTCGCTCAGAATCCAGCCCTGCCGGGCCAGCCTGATCGCGGGCGCGAACAGGTCGCGCCAGGCCAGCTTGCCGTGACGGCGGTGCGCTTCGGCAGCGAGCGCGACATTGCCCGGCACCCCGATCGAAAGGCCCGAAGCGACGGCCTCGCGAAAGGGCAGGGGCTTGCCATCGGAATCGAGAAACCAGTCTGGCTTGGCAAGGGCCGGGGCCGTTTCGCGCCCGTCGATCGTGTCGACCATTCCGTCAGCATTGCCCCGGACATAGAAGCCACCGCCGCCGATGCCCGAACTCTGCGGTTCGACCACGGTGAGCGCCAGCATGGTGGCTATGGCCGCGTCGGTCGCCGATCCGCCCTTGCGCAGGATTTCCGCACCTGCCTCGGCCGCGCGTGGATCGGCGGCGCTGACCATGCCGGCCTCGAAACGCGTCGGCGTGGGCGCTGCCGTTGACTGGGGAGCAGGCAGGGTCGCGCAGGCAGCGAGCGACAGGGAGAGAAGGGCGGTTGTGAAGGCGCGCAGAAGCATGCGCTCTGCCTATTCGGTTCCGACTGCCTCGGCAATGGAGGCAAAGCCATCTCGCTTCATCAGTTCGACCAGCCCGCTGTTGATGCTTCGGGCAATGCCCGGCCCTGCATAGACCATGGCGCTGTAAAGCTGGACAAGGCTCGCGCCTGCGCGAATGCGCTGCCAGGCGTCTTGTGCCGAGGCAATGCCGCCGATCCCGACCAGCGGCACCTGTCCGCCTGTCGCCTTGCGGAAATCGCGCAGGCGCTGGAGTGCGAGATCGTGGAGCGGTGCTCCTGAAAGACCTCCACCCTCGCCTGCATGGCGTGACTTCAGCGGTGGCCGTGAAATGGTGGTGTTGGAGACCATCAGCGCGCCGAGCTTCTTCTCGATAGCAATTCGCGCAATCGCGTCGATGTCGGCTGGTTCGAGGTCGGGCGCGACCTTGAGGAATATCGGGGGGCCGGCATCGTTCCTGGCGGCCATCACTGCATCGAGCAGCTCGGATAATGCCGCCTCGTCCTGCAAGGCGCGCAGACCCGGCGTGTTGGGGCTGGACACATTGACGGCAAGATAGCTGGCGAGCGGGGCCATCAGCCGCGCCATCTTTGCATAGTCGGCAATGCGGTCCGATGCGTCCTTGTTCGCGCCGATATTGATGCCGACCACGCCGCTCGCCGATTGATTCCACCGACTGGCTCCGCGCAGCCGCTGCCGCAAGCGTTTTGCCGCAGCATCGCCCCCGCCATTATTGAACCCCATGCGATTGATGACGGCGCGATCCTCTACGAGGCGGAACAGACGTGGCTTCGGATTGCCGCTCTGAGCAAGCGGCGTGATCGAGCCGACCTCCGCGAACCCGAAACCGAGACCGAGCAGCGCGTCGGGCACCTCTGCGTCCTTGTCGAAGCCGGCCGCCATGCCAAGCGGAGTGGGAAAATCCATGCCGGCGACATTGGTCGAAAGAGGCCCGCCTGCTGCGATCCTGCGTCCGGCCGGAGCGATCTTGAGCGAGAGAAGGGCAAGACGATGCGCGCGCTCGGCATCCAGGGCGAACAGGAGCGGGCGCAGCAAGGGGTAAAGCATGGTTCGAGGCGATAGCCGGGTCCGTGGCGGCGCACAAACGTCGCGAGGCGAGAAAGCGAAACTTCATTGCCGAAAAGATGCAATTTGCATGCTTGTCGCATTTCTACAATTCCTCTGCGGGGGAGATGCCTAAAGCGGCACCGCGACCCGATGGGCTGCAGGTGAGCTACGCTCCCGGGCCTCTCGATTTCTGGCGGCTTCCTGGCATGACTGGGGAGCCGCCCTTTTTTGCGCGCATTGCAAATGCTCGATTGCGCGGCCCCCAAGCCGTCTGCGCCTCTTGAAACCCGCAGACTAGCGGCCTAGATGAAACCGGAACTAATCAGTCCAGTTTGCGGACCACAGGATTTTCCCGAGCGATGCGACTTTCCAGCATGGCAGACTATGCCGTCGTCATCATGGCTGCGGCCTCCCGCCATTGCGGCTGCGCGATTCGCGAATCGGGCGAGCTGGGCCTGCGCGTGCGTCTTTCCGCGGGCCAGCTTGCCGAGGAAACCGGCCTTCCCGCGCCGACCGTGCAGAAACTCGTCAGCCGCCTCGTCGCAGCCGGGCTGCTCCATTCGACACGCGGCATGGGCGGCGGCATCAGGCTCGCTCGTCCCGCCGCTGCCATCACGCTGGCCGATATTGTCGAGGCTGTCGAAGGCCCCATCGCCATGACGGCCTGCCTCGAGGAAGGCCGCCACGAATGCACCCTGGAAGAAGCGTGCAGCGTGCGCGGGCACTGGCCCATCGTGAATGAAGTGTTGCGCGATGCGCTGGCCGGAGTGCCGCTCACCAGATTGGCGGAGGCAGGCCAGTGACCGATGAATCGACGATCCGCGACGCCGCCGCGCGTGAGGCTGCCGCCAGGGTGGCGGACTACGAGCATGGCTGGTCTTCCGATATCGAGCAGGAATTCGGCCCCAAGGGGCTGTCCGAAGACACCGTGCGCTTCATCTCGGCCAAGAAGAACGAGCCGGAATGGATGCTCGAATGGCGGTTGAAGGCTTTCCGCCGCTGGCTTGAGATGACGCCGCCCGACTGGGCGAAGCTGAATGTCCCGGCAATCGACTATCAGGACGCCTATTACTACGCCGCGCCCAAGGCGAAACCAAAGCTGGAATCGCTGGACGAGGTCGATCCCGAAATCCTGCGTGTGTACGAAAAGCTGGGCATCCCGCTCGAAGAGCAGAAAGTGCTCGCTGGGGTGGAAGGCGCGCGCAAGGTCGCGGTCGATGCCGTGTTCGATTCGGTTTCAGTCGCCACCACCTTCCGCAAGGAACTGGAGCAGGCTGGCGTCATCTTCCTGTCGATCAGCGAGGCGATCCGCGAGCATCCCGAACTGGTGAAGAAGTGGCTGGGCCGCGTCGTTCCCCAGCATGACAACTATTTCGCTTGCCTCAACTCGGCGGTGTTCTCGGACGGCACCTTCGTGTGGATCCCGGAAAACACGCGCTGCCCTATGGAGCTTTCGACCTATTTCCGCATCAATGCGCAGAACACCGGACAGTTCGAGCGCACCCTGATCGTCGCCGAAAAAGGCAGCTACGTCTCCTATCTCGAAGGCTGCACCGC
>JAGREN010000022.1 GCA_020446505.1 Novosphingobium sp.
CTTCGAAGATTTCCTGCGCATAGTGAAGCACCGCGGAAGCGGGATCGAGTGCGATCGGTCCATAGGGGCCTACGGTCGCGTCGTGCCAGCCGCGCTCCTCGTCCCACTCGATCGTGACCATGTGGTCCGAAAAGGACGTGCCGAAGCCCGGGTTGGCCAGAATTGCCGCGCGCCGTTCGGCGGACGCAGGCGAAGGGTGCGATATGCGAGCAAAATCGAGCGAAATGTCGGCGGCAGTCGCCATGAGTATGTGGTCCCTTGAAGAAATCGGTGCGCTGTTGAACGAATATTACACAGAAGGCAAGCCTTGTGAAACTTTCCAACCAATATCTTCGGTTTTACCACGCCCGTCCGTGGTCGCAAGCTGGTGAAAGGCTATCGGCAAAAATGAGAAGGGCCGCACCGGCTGACCGGCACGGCCCTTCGCATGGTCAGCGGCCGAAAGTGCCGCCGGCGAAGCCTTTACTGCTTACTTTGAAATTTCAGCAATAATGCTCCGCGACGGAAATTACCGACCTCCCTGCTGAACCATGAGACATCGGATCACCTCCTTTCGCGCTGTTGGGCCAATCGCCGGTTTCCCGGCTGGGGCGGCGGAAAGTACGTCTCCGTCCGGCCTTGAGCGAATGTGTGAATCATTCCGCGCTGCACAACAAGTCTTGCAATGATTTTTTTTGGCGTCAGAATCAGAGTTTCGCGGGTTATCCCCGGCTCACGCGGCAACGCGTTCTAAAGTTTTCCCTATCGGCAATCTTCGATCACACGGCTGACTTCCGGCCAGCTGGGAGCGTAGACCGGAGCGACTCCGGGCACTTCAACGGCGAAGTGGCCGCGGCTGAATGCCATCGCATCGAGAAGCGGATCGCGCGCGGTCAGCGAGACTGCCAGTCCGCCTGTTGTGCTCGTCGCAGTAACAGTGCGGGTCATTGCAGATGTGCTGACCGTCATTGGTACCTGCGCGGTCGCATTGCCTCTCCGGGTCATGACCACGGCGCCTTGTTCGCGCTCGCAGCGAAGTTGCAGCAGGCCGTTGGCGAAAGTCGCGACGGAGCGACCGCCAGCATTACTCCAGACCCAGTCGCCCGGCGTCACTGGAGCGTGTTCCCAGTCAATCACTGGCGGAGGCGGTGGTGGCGGCGGGGCTGGCGTGGTGGTCGGGGTCGGGGTGGGCACTACCCGCCTATCGGAACATGCAGTTGCCAGCATCATACCGATCACTGGGAATGCGAAAACGAGGGTGCGGGAAACAATTGCCTTCATTCGTCCCCTATGGAATGACACGGCTTCCCTCACAAGAGCCGCTTTTCTTCCACGCGCCGTGCCTCAGCCCCGTCTTGCCGCCAAAATCCGCGTCGACCAGTTACTGGTTGAACGCGGCCTTGCAGAAAGTCGCAGCCGCGCAGCTGCGCTCGTTCTGGCGGGACTCGTCTTTTCCAGTGAATCGAAAATAACCAAGGCGGGGCAACAGCTTGCCAGCGACGCACCACTGGAAGTGCGCGGGCGCGATCATCCCTGGGTTTCGCGCGGCGGGATCAAGCTGGCACACGCACTAGACCATTTCGGCCTCGATCCGACAGGGGCGGTAGCGATGGACATAGGCAGTTCCACCGGCGGCTTTACCGACGTGCTGCTCACCCACGGGGCAAGCCACGTATTCGCCGTAGATTCGGGCACGAACCAGCTTGCCTGGAAACTGCGCCAGGCTCCTCGAGTAACGGTGCTGGAGAAAACCAGCGCTCGGGTACTGACCCGAGATCACATAGACCGCGATTGCAACTGGGTGGTCTGCGATGCGAGCTTCATCTCGCTGGCAAAAGTGCTGGAAGTGCCGCTCTCTCTCGCCGCGCCAGCCTGCACTCTGGTTGCGCTCATCAAGCCGCAGTTCGAGGTCGGCAAGGGCGAGGTTGGCAAAGGCGGCGTCGTGCGGGATCCGCTTTTGCATCAGCGGGTTTGCGACGAAGTTCGCCAGTGGATCGAAGGCAAAGGCTGGCAGGTTGAGGGCATCGTGCAAAGCCCGATTACCGGTCCGGAAGGCAATGTAGAGTTCCTGATCTGCGCGCGCAGGCCTTGACGTCGGCCATTTAAAGCTATCCTTGAACCGGTTAACTGACGCGCGATTCGAAGAGGTTACGCTGAATGAACATGATCGCATCGGCTTGGCAGCTTCGTGCAAGCTTCATTCGCTGGTCGCTGTTCCTCGTACCGTCGATCATCCTGCTTGGCGTGCTGTCCGCCCAGTTTTCGGGCAGCGGGGTCGAAAGCGCCTGGTTCAGTGCATTGGAAATGCCCGCGATTTATCCGCCTTCATGGCTGTTCGGCGTTGCCTGGACGGTGCTCTATGCGCTGATGGGATTTGCGCTTGCGGTGATTGCCGCTGCCAAGGGCGCGCGCGGTCGCGGGGCGGCGGTGCTGATGTTCGTGGTGCAGCTGGTACTGAACCTTGCGTGGTCGCCCATGTTCTTCGCGCTGCACCAGATAACCGGGGCGCTGGCGCTCATCATCGTGCTGGACGTGGCGGTGCTCATCACCATCGTTCTGTTCTGGAAGGTCAGGCGCTCGGCTGCCTTGCTGATGCTGCCCTATCTCGCATGGATCCTGTTCGCGACCTTCCTGACCTGGCAGATCCGGGAGGCCAACCCGCACCTCGACGGTCAGCAGGACTATTCCGGCGCGATCGAACGCTACGAGTTTTGATCGGTCCTATCTTGCAAGGACCGGGCAGCGGAGCCATCTAGACACCATGCAAAGCGAAAACCCCCTCATCGCCGATTTCGTCAAGCTGATGAACAGCGCCGCCGGTACAGTCGCCGGCATGGGCCGCGAAGCGCGCGACTCCGCGCGCGAGCATTTCAAGGAAGCCATGGGCGGCATGGATTTCGTCAGCCGCGAGGAATTCGACGCGGTCAAGGACATGGCCGCTGCCGCACGCGAGGAGAACGAGGCGCTCAAGGAACGGCTCGCGGCTCTCGAAGCCAGCGTGTTCGGTCACGAGAAGCCAAAGCCCAAGGGCAAGTGATTTCCGCAATCTGACGCGGAACCACTTCAGATCGCCGTCGTTGTGCTGACGAAAGGTGATCGCGCCATGTTCACGCAACTTAATCCTGCGCTACCGTTGCACGTCCTCGATCGCGGGGATGGGTATGCGATCGGAATCATCGACTATGGTCAGGAGCACAACCTGATCTGGGTGACCGTGCTCAACGAAAGCGGCGAAGTGTGGTGCGCGCCCAATCCGATGGTCCGTTTCGGAAAGAACTGGACCATGGGCCGGAAGGAAAATCCTCTCGTGGCGCAGGAAAAGGCTCGCGACAGCGCGAAAAGTGGCGAGGTGCAGCCTTGTGAAAGCTGCGGGGAACACGCGATAGCCTGATCGCCCCTTGCGGCTTTATGCCGCTTCTTCCAAATCGCTGCCATGCAAGTGCGTGCTCCGGCCATTGTCTGCGCCGTCAGGCCTCATGGAGAAACGGCCGGCGTGGTGCGCCTGCTGACAGCGGATCATGGCCTCGTCGCTGCCTATGTCGCCGGTGCGAGAGGCAGGAACCTTCGCCCGGTGCTGATACCCGGCAATCTCGTCGAGGCGGAACTTCGCGCCCGTTCGGCCAGCCAGCTGCCTTTTGCCCGGCTGGAACTTGTGCAGAGCCGCGGGCCGTGGCTGAGCGAGCCGCTTCCGGCTGCCGCCATCGGCTGGGTCACGGCACTGGCGGCCGCCACCTTGCCGGAGCGACAGCCCTTTCCCGCACTCTATGAGGCGCTTGTCGCCCTGCTCGAAGCAGTCTGCGTCGCGCCGTCCGCGCGGCGCTGGGCGGTTCCGCTCGTCTCTTTCGAAGTGCTGCTGCTGCGCGAACTGGGCTACGGCGTTTCGGCAAGCCGTCCGGCAGACGGTGACTGGCCCGCTTTTTTCGCCGCTTTCGACACTGTCGGAAAGCAACTGGAACGCTACCTGCTTGCCGAGCGGCGCAGCGATGTTATGGCGGCGCGCGCCATGCTGCGCAGGCGGCTTGCTAGGATAGAAGGCAGTTGATGATGAAGTCGAACACGATGCGGATTGCGGTCTTTGCCGGGGACGGGATCGGCCCTGAAGTGACCGAACAGGCAGTCCGCGTGCTGGAAAAGCTGTCGCTTCCCGGTCTCGAACTGGTCGAAGGCGATGTCGGCGGCGCGGCCTATCGCAAGCACGGTCATCCGCTTCCTGAGGCCACGCTGGACATCGCGCGCGGCGTCGATGCGATCCTGTTCGGTGCAGTCGGCGATTTCGGCCTCGATTCGCTGGAGCGGCACCTGCGCCCCGAACAGGCGATCCTGGGCCTGCGCAAGGAACTGGGCCTGTTCGCCAACCTGCGCCCCGCGCGCGTGTTCGAGGGGCTTGAGGGACTCACCTCGCTGCGGCCCGAAGTCGCCCGCGCCATTGACCTTCTCATCGTGCGTGAACTCAATGGCGACGTCTATTTTGGCGAAAAGGGCATGCGCACCACGCCCGATGGCCGCCGCCAGGGCTATGACATCATGTCCTATGCCGAGGACGAAGTGCGCCGCATCGCCCGCATCGGCTTCGAGGCGGCAATGAAGCGTGGCAAGCGTCTTTGCTCGGTCGACAAGGCTAACGTGCTGGAAACCTCGCAGCTCTGGCGCGACGTGGTGATCGAGACATCGGCGGAATTCCCGGAAGTCGAACTCAGCCACATGTATGTCGACAACGCCGCCATGCAGCTTGTGAAGGCTCCGGGCGATTTCGACGTCATCGTCACCGGCAACCTGTTCGGCGACATCCTGTCCGATCAGGCGAGCATGTGCGTCGGCTCGATCGGGCTGCTTGCCTCGGCCTCGCTGGCGGAGGGCACCTACGGGCTTTACGAGCCGATCCACGGCAGCGCGCCGGACATTGCCGGCAAGGGACTGGCCAATCCGATGGCGACGATCCTGTCCGCCGCAATGATGCTTCGCTACACGTTCGGACTTGAAGAACCGGCTGCGCGGATCGAGGCTGCCGTAGCCAAAGCACTGGCCGATGGCGTGCACGGCGGTGACCTTGGCGGAAATGCCGGGACACGGGAAATCGGCGATGCTATCGTTGAGAGACTGTAAACCATAAACGGCTTGTTTACGCGTGCCGTTTATCGGGTGGGGGCATGGACATCTCGCATCCTGATCTTGCAATTAGCGCCGAGGTGGTGGCCAAGCCGCTTGAGCTGGCTATCGTGCTGCCGACCTATAACGAGCGCGGCAATCTCGCATCGCTGGTCGAGCGGCTCGACAAGGCGCTTGCCGGGATTTCCTGGGAAGCGATCTTCGTCGACGACAATAGCCCGGATGGCACTTCGGACGAGGCACGCAAGATCGCGCAGAGCGACCGCCGCATCCGTGTGATCCAGCGTATTGGCAGGC
Source organism: Novosphingobium sp. (assembly GCA_020446505.1). Taxonomy (GTDB): domain Bacteria; phylum Pseudomonadota; class Alphaproteobacteria; order Sphingomonadales; family Sphingomonadaceae; genus Novosphingobium. The sequence goes on from JAGREN010000022.1 coordinate 5,383, forward strand.
GCGGGCTTGCCTCGGCTGCCATCGAGGGCATGTGCTCGACTGCCGCTCCGGTGGTTGCGGTCATGGACGCCGATCACCAGCACGATCCCGCGCTGCTGCCCGAAATGCTCGCAGCCATCAAAAGCGGAGACTATGACCTCGCCTATGCCTCGCGCTTTGCCGAAGGCTCCAGCACCGAGGCATGGGGACGACCGGATCGGGTCAAGGCCTCGGGCATTGCCAACCGCATCGCCAACAAGGTCACGGGCGTGCAGCTTACCGATCCGATGAGCGGCTATTTCATGCTGCGCACCGAAACGCTGCGGACCGATGCGCATCGCCTTTCCGGGGTCGGTTTCAAGATCCTGCTCGATATTCTGGCAACGGTGGACGAGCCGCTGCGCGTGAAGGAATTTCCCCTGAACTTTGCCGCGCGCGCCGATGGCGAAAGCAAGCTCGACCGCACCGTGGTGTTCGAGTTCCTCGTCGGCCTCTATGACAAGTGGCTCGGTCGGATCATTCCCACCCGCTTTGCCTTGTTCGGAACGATCGGCGCTGTGGGCGTGGTCGTCCATATGACCGTGCTGGCGACCTTCTTGACCATCGCTGGCGAGACTCTCCACGGCAATGTCGTCACCGAATTCGAGCTGGGGCAGACGCTTGCCGCACTTGTCGCGATGACCTTCAACTTCTTCCTCAATAACGCCCTGACCTATGCCGACAAGCGGTTGACCGGGTTCCCTGCTCTGATGAAGGGGTGGATCAAGTTCGGCGTGACCTGTTCGGTCGGCCTCCTCGCCAATGTCGGCGTGGCTGCCATTCTCGTCCGCTTCGGAGTCCACGAATATCCTGCGGCCCTTGCAGGCATCGTTATCGGTTCGGTGTGGAACTTCGCGCTCAGCTCGAAATTTGTCTGGGGCCGCTACGGCAACTGACATTTCGGCAAGTTGATCAAGCGCAATGCAGCGGGCCGGACCTGCTGCCATATTTGTTCCCGTCACCAAGACATAAAGGAGCGAACATGAGTCACACGCCCCACGAACTGCACGACGAGTTTCCCGACGATGCGGAAGTGCTGCACAATCTGAAGATGACGGATGCGCGCTTCAAGCTCGTTTCCGAGCAGTATCACGGCCTGAACCGCGAGATTCACCGGATCGAGTCCGAAGTCGATCACGCCTCGGACGCGCGGCTGGAAATGCTCAAGAAACAGCGTCTGGCAATGCTGGACGACGTGGCTCTGATGGTGACACAGGCCAAGGCCGCAGCCTAATTCCCTTGCGCGTTTTCCGTTCAAGCTGACGCGAACGGAAAAGACACGATCAAGCGTTTGCGCATGCCTTTCGCGGTTTCCGGTCGGGATTGATCGGAAACCGCTCTAGCGCCAGCTTTTCAGCCACATCCATTCGACGAAGGCCCCCTTTCCGCCTGCCAGTGGCGCGGCGGACAGGATGGGCCAGAACCATGCGAACATGGCAAGGGAACCAGCGGCCATGACAAGGCTGGCGCCTCGCCAAGGCCCGCCTTTGCGCCAGGCCTGATCGAGCGTGAGCCCCAGCGCGCCGGACAGGAACACGCCGGGCAACAGGTAGTGGTAGTAGAATTGCACCGGCTTGCCGGATACGAGCCACAAGCCCAATGCAGCCGCGTAGCCGACTGCCATGACCAGTGCGTCGCGCCTTTTGCGTGCCAGTGCGGCCCACAGACACCAGACCAGTGCTGGAAGCCCGGCCAGCATGGTCAGCGGGTTGCCGAGCATCAGTACGCCGCGCTGCGCGCCGTCCACGTTCTCGTAGAGGTACCAGATCGGGCGCAGGTTCAGCATCCATTGCCACCATACGCTCTGGTACGCGTGTGGCTTGATGACGCTGTCCTGCATCGCGATCATGCGCGCATGTTGTGCCCAGAACCCCAGCGGCCCCACCCGGTGCGGGTCATCGTGGTAGAAGAAGGCGGGCGTGAAGGTGAGCCAGTAGACCGCCAGCGGCAGCAGGCCGAGCCAGGCGAAGGCTTCGGCAAGGCCGATGCGTTTGATCGCAGGGAAATCGTTTCTCCTCAGTTTGAGCGCGAAGAACGTCAGTCCCGGCAGCAATGCAAGCGGCACAACGCTCCATTTCGACGCCATGGCGAGGCCGATGGCTATCCCGGAAAGAGCAAGCCGCAGTCGCGGTCGTCCGCTTTCGAGCGCCGCTGCGAACTGCCACAGCCCAACAAGGGCGAGGCTGGCCGCATAGATATCAAGCATGGCGATGCGGCTCTGCACGAACCACGAGAAGTTGCACGCGACCAGAAGCATCGCGAATATCGTCGCGGCGCGTCGCTGCGACACGAGCCACATCAGCCGTCCGAATGCGTAGAACCCAAGAGTGCCGAACAGCGCCGATGGCACGCGCCACACGGTCGAGTTGTCTCCGAACAGCGCAATCGATGCGGCAATCACTTCCTTGGCGAAAAGCGGGTGCTCCCGGTTGGCAAGGTTCAGCGTCAGCAGCTTGCGGGCTGCCTTCGTGTAGTGGAGTTCATCGAAGTAGATGCTGGCCGGAGTGCCGATGCGAAACAGGATCAGTGCCAGAAACGCCAAGGTTATGGCTGCGCACCACGCGCGCGGATCGCTCCCCCCTTCACCTGAAATCCGCATCGGCCAGAGCATAATCGGCGAGCCGGGGCGCGGCAATCGCAATTGCTTGCGCGCCCGCGCCTGCGGACCTAGAGGCAGGCCCATGAAGAGAACCAGCGGACAGGACCGTTCGATCACGAAAAAGTGGCGTCCCGCAACCCAGGCGGTTCGCGGCGGCACATGGCGTTCGGAGCAGGGCGAGACCAGCGAAGCGCTGTTCCTCACCTCGGGCTATTCCTATGACGATGCCGGCACCGCCGCCGCGCGTTTCGCAGGCGAAGATCCGGGCATGACCTATTCGCGCCTGCAGAACCCCACCGTGCAGATGCTGGAAGAACGCATCGCCCTGATGGAGGGTGCAGAGGCATGCCGCACCCAGGCGTCCGGGATGGCGGCGATGACGGCGGCGCTGCTGTGCCAGCTTTCAGCGGGCGATCACATCGTCGCCGCGCGAGCAGCCTTCGGATCGTGCCGCTGGCTGGTCGACAATCTTTTGCCGCGTTTCGGCATCGAATCCACTGTCGTGGATGCGCGCGACAATGCCGCGTGGGAAGCCGCGATCCGGCCCAACACCAAGGTGTTCTTCTTCGAGACTCCGGCGAACCCGACCATGGATATCGCCGATCTCGAATTCATCTGCGGACTGGCGAAATCGCGCGGCATCACCACGGTCGTCGACAATGCATTCTGCACCCCGGTCCTCCAGCGACCGATGGAGTTCGGCGCGGACGTTGTCGCCTATTCGGCGACCAAGATGATGGATGGGCAGGGCCGTGTTCTGGCAGGCGCGGTCTGCGGCTCGTCGGGATTCATCAATGATGTGCTGCTGCCGTTCCAGCGCAATACCGGGCCGAACCTGTCGCCGTTCAACGCCTGGGTGGTGCTCAAGGGGCTGGAGACGCTCGACCTTCGCATCCGCAAGCAGAGCGCCAATGCGCTCAAGGTCGGCCAGTTCCTCGAAGGCCGGGTGCCCACGATCCTGCATCCCTGGCTCGACAGCCATCCGCAGCAGAACCTCGCCAGGAAGCAGATGGACGACTGTGGCCCGATCTTCGCGGTCGTGCTCGATGGCGGGCGCGAGCAGGCCCACGCCGTGCTCGATGCGCTTGAGCTCATCGACATATCCAACAACATTGGCGATGCGCGCTCGCTGATGTGTCACAACGCGACCACGACGCACCACAACATGGGGCCGGAAGGCCGCGCCGAAATGGGCGTTTCCGATGGCATGCTGCGCCTCAATGTCGGCCTGGAAGACCCGCAGGATCTGATCGAGGATCTCGATCAGGCGCTGGCCAAGGCGGGCATTTAGGCAACACCTGCAACCCCTGTGCAAAAGCGCTGGGGGCAGCGCGGTTGTCGAGGACGCAATTCGCGGCTAGTCTCCTGCTGTCATGAAGGAACTCTTCCAGCATACCGCCATAACCGAAGGCATCGTCGTGCGCGTGGCAGTCAACTTTCTGCCCGAGCAATCGCGCATCGAGGCGGGCAAGTGGTTCTGGGTCTACCACATCCGGATCGAGAACGAATCGGACAAGACGGTTCAACTCATGACGCGCCACTGGCGGATCACCGACGGTACCGGCTCGGTCAATCTGGTCGAGGGCGATGGCGTGGTTGGCGAACAGCCGGTGCTCGCACCGGGCGAATCGCACGACTATGTTTCCGGTTGTCCCCTGCCGACCTCGCATGGCTCGATGGAAGGGCATTACACCTTCCGCAGCGAGGATGGCCGCGATATTCGCGCCACGATCCCCTTCTTCCCGCTCACCGCCCCTGCCGCAGCAGGTGCCTCGGGCGTGAACCTGGTGCCCAAGAACAAGCCGTGAGCCTGCGCCGATGAGCGCTCGTAACCAGCGATGAAACGCACGCACCTGCCGCTCAACGCCTTGCGCGTTTTCGATGCTGCGGCGCGGCACCTCTCATTTACGCGCGCTGCCGACGAACTGGCGGTGACACCCGCCGCAGTAGGCCAGCAGATCCGCGCGCTCGAAGATGTGCTCGGGGTCGTCCTGTTTCGCCGCACCAGCAAGGGGCTGGAACTGACCGACGAGGCGCAGGCAGGGCTTGGAGCCTTGCGCACCGGCTTTCTTCACTTCGAGGAAGCGGTGCAGGTGATGCAGGCAGGTCAGTCGAGCCACGTCTATACTATCGCGGCACCGCGTGAATTCGTGGCTGGATGGCTCGCCCCCCGGCTCGCCGCGTTTCGCAAGGACAACCCGCAGGCGCGGTTCGTGATAGTCGATGGTGAAGCGACGGACTTTACCGAGGCCAATCTGGATCTCGCGATTCGCTGGACAGATGGGCCGGGCGATCTCGAAGGCGCGCCGCTTGGGTCTGCCGAATCCGTGACGATCGGGGAAGGCGAATGGATCGGCTGGCCGGGCGACCTTGCCGATAGTGGGGGCGAGGGTGACGCCGCCAAGCCAGCGATCAGCGTCAGTGATGCCGGGCAGGCCATCGCTGCGGCCCTGGCGGGGATGGGCAAGGCGCAAGTTCCGGCTCTGCTGGTCGAGGGCTTGGTCGAGTCGGGAATTCTCAATATAGAAGCGGCCCCGGCACCATGTCGGCGAGGGTATTGGCTTGTCGCCCCGCGGCCACAGTGGCGACAGAAAAAGGTGCAGGCGCTTGTAACTGCCCTCACAGTCGGATAATTTTACCTGCATTCCTTCGTGGAACTATTTCTATCTGGCAGCGTTTGGCGTTCAGAGTCTCTTTGGCGAGAAGATGCCTCTGTGATAAAAACCTAGCAAATGACACATACGGGGTATCCCGGGAGAGGGCTCGAAGCGCACTTTGAAAGTGAGGGTCTTATGAATAGAGCTCTATTTGCATTGGCATTGTCTTCGACAGTGCTTTCGACGCCGGCCCTTGCGAGGGATGGCGAAACCTACATCGAACTCGATGGTGGCGCCGTGATGGCCGATGACTTCAAGATCCATGAAGTCGCTCCAGCAACCGGTCCTAACAGTGTTCTCGATACCGACGTCGGTTTCGACGTCGGTGCCGCCTTTGGCTACGATTTCGGCAGTTTCCGGCTTGAGGCGGAAACCAGCTATCGCAAGGTCGGCAACAAGGAACTTGCGACTCCCGCCGGTCTGGTCGGGGAAGATCAAATCGGCGGCAGCGCATCTGCATTTGGCGTCATGGTCAATGCCCTGATCGATCTGGGACCCGACGACGGGCCGCAGTTCTTTGCCGGCGGCGGTGCCGGTGTTGCCAGGGTCAGGCACAAAATCTCCTCCTCCGTCGAGGAGCAGGCTGGCGAGACGCTTTTCTACGGCAAGTCGACCGACTTTGCGTGGCAGGGGCTCGCTGGCTTCCGGTATCCGCTCAGCAAGAAGGTCGATATCGGTCTGAAGTACCGCTACTTCAACGTGCCCAGCTACACGATGAGGAACGCGGTCGACGGCTTCAAGTACAAGACCGACTGGACCTCCCATTCGCTCATGGCGACGCTGGGTGTGAATTTCGGCTGCGATTGCGAGGAACTCCCGCCGCCGCCGCCCCCACCGCCGCCACCGCCCCCGCCGCCGTCAACGATGACGTGCCCGGATGGCACGGTCGTGGGCGTCAACGACGCCTGTCCGCTTCCGCCGCCGCCCCCGCCGCCGGCGCCAGAACGCGGCTAAAAGGCAGGCAGGTTTTGCTAACCGAGGGCAGGAGCGTGAAGCGTTCCTGCCCTTCTGGTTTATGGGCTAGAGATCGAGGTCCTTGATCGGACCGTCGAAGTTGAGCCGCAGCTCATGAATCGCGGCGTTCAGCTTTTCCACGGGTAGCCCCTTCAGATACCCGTCGATGATCCGCTGATAGTTGCTGATCATGCCTTCCACATCCTTCGACAGGCGCATGAATTCGAACCCTTGCGCATGCATGCCCGCCTGCTGGATCGGGATGTTCGAATAGTCCTGACGCGGGATCATCGGAAACTCGATGCTGTTATAGGGCAGCACGGTCGGCTCCATCACTGGGTCCGGTTCCTCGGCATAGGTGGTGAGCGACCATATTTCGAAGAAGCACTTTTCCGGACCCAGCGGCCTGATCCGGTAGGCCGACATGCTCGCGAAGGTCGGCAGCAGGAAATAATGCGGGAAGAAGAACTGCACGGCCGAAACCGGGTGCGACTGCGACACTTCGAGAATGTCCGGGCACGGCTCGCCACGCGCGCGCAGCTCGTCGGTCACTGCTCTCATACCCATGCCGAACCACATGGCGATCGCCTGTCCCGGATCGTCGGGAAGGTTGTCGATCGGCATTGCGCGCAGGATATCGACTTCCTTCTGGTGAATCATTCCGGCCATGCCGTCGCTTAGGAGCTGGAACGAGTGGATCTGGGCATCGATCGCTTCCTTGATGTCGAAAGCCTCGCTGGCGACACGCGGACGCTCGGTAATGTTTCCTTCCATCCCCCGCGCGCCTTCGTCCTCGTACATGTTCGCGTACATGGATGGACTGGCATCGAACAGTTGCGGGTGCGTCTGCATGACGTGGTAGCCTTCCATGAAGGCCTCCATCGCGATCTTCCAGTTGGCAGGCAGGACCGTGGCGTAATGCCATTCGGCCCGCAGGTCATCGACGCCGTGGAAGTCGAAATCCTCCGTGACCTGGCCCAGCGACTCGCGCACTGACGGCGCGTCGTTGTCGAGATTGATCCAGACGCAGCCGCCCCAGGTATCGACCCGGCAGGGGACGAGGTTGACGTCATCGGGATCGAGCTGACGGTCGCTCAGCAAATGCTTGCCGTAGACGCGGGTGGACTGGCCATCCATGTTCCATGCCCAGCCGTGGAACGGGCAGACGAAGCCCTTCTTCGAGCAATTGCCGAAGGCCGAGGAATAGTCCTTGTCGAGCGACTGGCCGCCAGCGAAAGGGACGCCGCGGTGGCGGCAGGCATTGTGAAACGCCTTGATGCCTTCCTCGGTGCACACCACGATAACCGACTTGCCGATGTTCGAATATTCGATCCAGTCACCGACATCGGGGATCTGTTCGAGCCGACAGGCATTCTGCCAGACGTGCGGCCACAGGTGCTCAAGCTCGGCCCGGTAGAATTCCTCGTCGAAATAGCGCTGGACCGGAATCCGCTCCGGGTCCGAAACCGGGAATGGAACCTCGCGCAAACCGTTACCGGCGGACTTCAACATGGCGGCACCTCTCGCGTCTTATGCACCTAGTTCAGGCATCGTTGGTTGCGAAAAACCGGAACCCACTTTTTCGCACGATGCTCTATGGCAATGAACTTACCGCGTTGCATTCGATGTGCAAGCGGCGGTGCTCAGCGATCAGCCTGGCGATGCGGATCCAGAGCAGAGCGGCGCGAAGCGGGCGCTACCTGGCCTGCCATCTTTTCGAGCCGGGCGATCCGCTCGCGCGTGTCGGGATGGGTGGAGAACAGCGAGCGCACCGCTGTCGGCACGACGTAGAGTTGCGCAGCAGCGGGATTGCGCATGGTCGCTTCGGTCGGGCGCTGGGCCGCGGGTATGGCGATCTTGCCGAGCGCCGAGGCCAGAGCGCGCGGGTTTCCGCTGATCTCCGCACCAGCCCGGTCCGCACCATATTCGCGGGTGCGGCTGATCGCCATCTGCACGATCATGGCCGCAAAAGGCGCCATGAACATCGCTGCGATGGCAGCGATCGGATTGCGGTTCTCGCTGCTGCCGAAGAACAGGCCGAAGTTGGCGATCATCGAGATCGCACCGGCAATCGTGGCGACCATGGTCATGATGAGGGTGTCGCGATTGCGCACATGGCCGAGTTCATGTGCCATCACCGCCTCGACCTCTTCGGGTGACAGGCGCTGAAGCAGGCCAGTGGTCGCGGCGACAGCGGCGTTCGCCGGATTGCGGCCGGTGGCGAAGGCGTTGGGGCTGGCATCCTCGACCACATAGACCTTCGGCATGGGCAAACCCGCCCGCTGTGCGAGACGCGAGACAATGCCGTAAAATTCCGGCGCGGTCCTTTGATCGACTTCGCGCGCGTTGTGCATGCGAAGCACGATCTTGTCGGCATTCCAGTAGGTGAGGAGGTTCATGCCTGCGGCTGCGACCAGCGCGATCATCGCGCCTCCCGACCTACCGAACATGTAGCCCAGAGCCATGAACAGGGCGGTCAGCGCAGAAAGCAACATGGCCGTCTTGAGGGTATTCACCTTACGTCGAACTCCGCAGAAAATTCCTCTCCGGAATCTATTTCCTGTCGCCTGGAATTCAACGGTCTGGCCGCAAAATCGGTACCCTTGCGACACTTTGCGACATTGCTTTGTGCGAGCCGATGGACAAGGGTCAGGCGAGCGATTCACGAGTGACCGGGAGAGACACGAATATGGAATATGCGCGGTTGGGAAAGACCGGCCTGGTTGTCTCGCGGCTATGTCTTGGCTGCATGAGCTTTGGCGACAAGTCGAAGGGCTGGCACAAGTGGATTCTTGACGAAGAGGCGAGCCGTCCTGTCATCCGCCGGGCTGTGGAAGCGGGGATCAACTTCTTCGACACGGCCAATATCTATGCCGCCGGGACGTCCGAGGAAGTGACGGGAAGGGCGCTCAAGGATTTTGCCCGCCGCGACGAGATCGTGATCGCGACCAAGGCACATGGCGCCTTCGGGCCGGGGCCGAACCAGAAAGGCCTGTCGCGCAAGGCGCTGATGCAGGCGGTCGATGACAGCCTCACCCGCCTCGGCACCGATTACATCGATCTCTACCAGATCCACCGCTGGGACTACGAGACGCCCATCGAGGAGACCATGGAGGCGCTCAACGACATCGTGCGCGCTGGCAAGGTGCGATACATCGGGGCAAGCTCGATGCACGCGCGCCAGTTCCAGAAGGCGCTCTTCGTCTCGCGCCAGAACGGCTGGGCCGAATTCGTCTCGATGCAGAACTACGTCAACCTGATATACCGCGAGGAAGAGCGCGAAATGCTTCCGCTCTGCCGAGAGGAAGGCATTGGCGTTATCCCCTGGAGCCCGCTGGCGCGCGGCAAGCTGGCGCGCCCGGTCGGCGAGGAGACGCTGCGGAGCGAGACGGACCCGATCTTCAAGGCGCTCTACGAGAAGATGGCCGAAAACGACGCGCAGGTCATCGGCGCGGTCGAGACCATCGCCAAGGCGCGCAGCGTGCCGATGGCCCAGATCGCAACGGCCTGGGTGCTGGCGAAAGGCGGGATAACCGCGCCGATCATCGGCGTTTCGAAGATGCCTCAACTGGAAGATGCTCTGAGCGCGATCGAGATCGAACTGACCGCCGACGAGATCGCCTCGCTCGAGACCCCGTATCAGCCCCATCCGATGGTGGGTTTCCAGTGATCTGGTTCGGGGGCGAGCGCCCAAGGTACGAGAGCTTTGCCGCTGCCAACGCGGACTCCATGATTACCTGGCTTGGCATGGAATTCGTCGAAGCTGGCGACGATTTCCTGCGCATGCGCATGCCGGTCGACGCGCGCACGGTTCAGCCGATGAAACGGCTGCATGGCGGCGCGTCGGTGGCTCTGGCCGAAACCATCGGATCGATGGCTGCGGGAAGGTGCGTCGACCTGACGCAATTCACGGTCGTCGGCGCGGAGATCAACGCCAATCACTTGCGACCCGCCTTCTCCGGCTGGGTCTACGCGACGGCACGCCCGGTTTCGCTGGGCCGGACCTTGCAGGTCTGGTCCATCGAGATCGCCGACGAGGCAGGCAAGCTGGTGTGCATCAGCCGGTTCACCGCCGCGGTGATACCTTTGCCCGCGCAATGACGGAAACGGCGCGAGCGCTTGAAGGAGCCTTGGCGATGGCCTAGCGATCATCGGCAAGGGAGAAGATTCGGGGCATGACCATCCTCTACGACGAAGCACAGGAAGCGATCGCGGTTGAATCGCGCCGCGTGCTCGACGACAAATACGATCTGCAGCGGCTGCTTGATCTGGTCGATGTGACCGGGAGCTTCGATGAAGAACTCTGGCAATCCGCAGTCGAACAGGGCTGGACCGCGCTGGCGGTGCCCGAACAATATGGCGGACTGGGGCTTGGCCTGGTGGAACTGGGCCTTATCGCGCAGAACCTCGGCGCGTTGACGGTGGGCGTGCCGTTCCTGTCGGGCAACGATGCCTTTGTGCAGCTTCTGCTGGCTGGCAGCGACGAGGCTGCGCGCGAGGCATGGCTGCCGCGCATCGCAGCGGGTGAGGCGATTGGCGTGGCCGCGCTGGGCGAGGGCACATCGCCTTTCCCTGCCGCCCCGGCCGCAACTGTGGTGGACGGGAAATTGTCGGGTTCGAAGGCTGCCGTTGCGGGAGCCTTGAAGGCAGATGCAGCGGTTGTCTGGGCAAGCGCCAATGGCAAGCCGGCACTCGTGCTGGTCGAACTCGACGATACCATGCGCCGCGCGGTCGACAGCTTCGACAACAGTCGTCTCTATGGCGAGCTGGTCTTCGATGGCGCAGCCGCGACAGTACTGCTCGAAGGGGAGGCTGCGCGCAAAGCAGCCCTGAAGGCCCTTGCGCGCCTTGCCGTCGTCACTGCCTGTGAACAGACGGGCGGCGGGGAACAGGCGATGAAGATCGCCCGCGACTACGCGCTGGAGCGCAAGGCCTTCGGCCAGCCGATTGCCGCCTTCCAGTCGATCAAGCACCGCATTGCCGAAATCTACGGCCTGGTCGAACTGGCCCGCGCCAACTGCATCGATGCAGCCGCACGAGAAAGCGAAGCTGACTTTGTGCTCAAGGCCTGCGCAGCCCGGCTCTCCGCGAGCGAAGCCTACGACACGGCAGCGCGCGATGCCGTGCAGATTCATGGCGGTATCGGCGTCACCTGGCAGCTTGGCCTCCACCTCCACATGCGGCGCGCGCGCAGCCTTTCGGCGGAGCTTGGCAGCCCGCTGTTCTGGGAAGACCTGCTGGTCAGCGAACTCGAAGGAGCGACGGCATGATCGATCTCGACGAGTTTCGCGCCAAGGCCCGCGACTGGCTCTCGACGATGGCCGGCGAGTTCGGGCGAGAAGCGCGGCGCGGCCTTTCACCCGAGCAGGATCTTGCACTTGGCCGACGCTACATGGCTGCCAAGTACGAGGCAGGCTTCGGTGGCATCAACATGCCGGTGGAGTTCGGTGGACGCGGGCTTTCAGGCCTGCACAAGATCGTATTCGAAACCGAAGAGATGGAGATCGGCTTCCCCACCGTCTACTTCGGTATTTCGCTGGGCATGCCGATCCCGATCATCATGAAATTCTGCGAGGACAAGGCCTGGGTGCGCGAGCGGGTGATTGCCGCGCTCAGGGGCGAGGAAATCTGGTGCCAGTTGTTCTCCGAACCTGCTGCGGGATCAGACCTTGCCGGGCTTCGCATGAAGGCCGAACAGGACGGCAACGGCTGGAAACTCAACGGCCAGAAGTTGTGGACCAGCCATGCGCATCTGGCCGACTACGGTATCATAGTCGCGCGCAGCGACCCGAACGTGCCAAAGCACAAGGGGCTGACCTATTTCTGGGTCGACATGCATGCGCAAGGCGTCGAGGCTAAGCCCTTCGAACTGCTGGATCACGAAGTCGTCTGCAACGAGGTATTCTTCGACGACGTCAAGCTGACCGATGGGCAGCGCATCGGCCCCGTAGGCGGCGGCTTCGGCGTGGCCCTGGCGACGCTGATGATCGAACGCTACGTCGCAGGCGATGCGGATGGCTTCGGCCCGACCATTCCGTTCTTCGTGGACTTTGCCCGCGATGTGGAACTCAATGGCCGCCCGGCGATCGAGGACGGCAGAATTCGCTCCGCGATCGCGCGCAACTATGCGCTGCGCAATGGGCTTCGCTCGATCCGCGACCGCGCTTTCCTGATGATGGAAGCAGGCATGGAGCCCGGACCGGAAGGTTCGCTGAGCAAGCTCGCTTCCGTGCGCAGCCGTCAGAAGCTGTCGGAACTCGCCATTGACCTGCGCGGTGCGGCAGGCCTTGCCTATGATCCGGACGCCGGATCGAAGGAGGACTGGGTGTCGAGTTGGCTCTCGGTTCCGACCGGGCGCATCGCCGGCGGTGCGGACGAAATGCTGCTCAACACCATCGCCGAACGGATTCTGGGCTTGCCGCAGGACCATCGCCCCGACAAAGGCGTTCCGTTCAACCAGATTCCAGCCTGATTCAATTCCGGAGAGACCTATGCCCTTCAAGACCCGCGTGACCGAAATGCTCGGCGTCGAGCATCCCATCGTCCAGGGCGGCATGCAGAACGTCGGCTATGCCGAGCTCGCCAGCGCCGTTTCCAATGCGGGCGGGCTTGGCCTGATTACCGCGCTGACCCAGCCGAGTCCGGAGGCGCTCGCCGCAGAGATCGAACGCTGCAAGGGCATGACGAGCAAGCCGTTCGGCGTGAACCTGACTTACCTGCCGACGCTCAACGCGCCTGACTACGGCGCCTATGCCAAGGTCATCATCGATGCGGGCATCCGGATCGTCGAGACGGCCGGTTCGCCCAAGGTGCGCGAGATCTGGGAGATGATGAAGCCGCACGGCATCACCATCGTCCACAAGTGCACCTCGGTGCGCCACGCGCTGTCCGCTGAAAAGCATGGCTGCGACATCATCTCGATCGACGGCTTCGAGTGCGCGGGCCATCCGGGCGAGGACGACATCGGCGGCCTGGTGCTGATCCCGGCAGCCAAGGACAAGGTGAAGATTCCGCTGCTTGCCTCGGGCGGCATCGGAGATGCGCGTGGCTTCGTCGCGGCGCTCGCTCTCGGCGCGGAAGGCATCAACATGGGCACGCGCTTCTGCGCGACCAAGGAAGCGCCGATCCACGACAACGTGAAGGCCAAATACGTCGAGAACGACGAGCTTGGCACGAACCTCATCTTCCGCAAGTTCCACAACTCCGCACGTGTCGGCAAGAACGATGTGTCGGACGAAGTCGTGGCGATCTCGGCGCGCGAGGGTGCGGTGTTCGAGGACGTGCGCCATCTCGTTTCCGGTGCGCAGGGTGCCGAAGTGCTCAAGACCGGCGATCTGTCCAAGGGCATATTCTGGGCGGGCATGATCCAGGGCCTCATCCACGATATCCCGACCTGCCAGGAACTGATCGATCGCATCATCGGCGAGGCAGAGGAAATCGTGAAGGGCAGGCTTTCGGGCATGCTCGTCTGAGCGGCCTGTCCGGGCGCGCGGCGTGAGCTACGAGAAGGTTCTCTACTCGCTCGAAAGCGGCGTCGCGCATGTTTCGCTCAACGATCCGGCAACGCGCAATGCGATCTCGCGCCAGTTGGCCGAAGAACTGATCGACGCGCTGCGCCGGGCCGGGCGCGAGGCGCGTACCGTATTGCTGACCGGGGAGGGCAAGGGCTTTTCCTCGGGCGCCAATCTTGCCGAGACGAAGATCGACGTGAGCGACCCGATGCGCGACGCAGGCGTGGCGCTCGACGATTTCCTGCACCCCATGGTCAAGGAACTTCAGGGGCTCGACCTTCCGGTGGTGACGGCGGTGCAGGGCGCGGCTGCCGGTATCGGCTCGTCGCTTGCCATGGCGGGCGACATCATCGTCTGCGGAACAAGCGGCTATTTCCTGCAGGCTTTCCGCCATGTCGGCCTTGTCGGAGACGGCGGCGCGACCTGGCTGCTGACGCGCGCGGTAGGCCGGGTGCGGGCTATGGAAATGCTGCTCCTTGGAGAGCGGTTGCCTGCTGACAAGGCGCTGGAATGGGGGCTGGTCACGCGGGTCGTGCCCGATGAGGACCTGTTCGATACCGCCATGGCGCTGGCGCGCGACCTGGCTGCCGGACCGCGCTCCTTGAGTCTCATCAAGCGCACGGCATGGAACGCGAACGATACCACGCTGGAAACGGCGATGGCGATGGAGCGCGCCGCCCAGCGCGAAGCGAGCCGGAGTGACGATTTCGCGGAAGGCGTCGCGGCATTCCTCGACAAGAGACCGCCCGAATTCAAGGGCAAGTGAACCCGTATCCTAGGGAGAGTAGAATGATCGGATATGTAACCGTTGGCAGCAATGATTTCGACAAGTCGCTGCCGTTTTATGACGCGATCATGGCTGAGCTCGGCGCTTCGCCCATCTTCGACCATCCGCGTGGTGGCCGCATGTATGGCAAGGCTCCCGGCAAGTTCGATTTCGGGGTCATTTCGGCCTACGACGGAAACCCGGCGACCTCTGGCAATGGCACGATGGTAGCCTTTGCCGGCGACAGCCATGACCAGATCAAGGCAGTTCATGCCAAGGCGATCGAGTTGGGCGGCACCTGCGAGGGCGAGCCGGGCTGGCGCGGACAGGAAGGCGGCTTCTATGGTGCCTACTTCCGCGATCTCGACGGCAACAAGCTGTGCGTCTACCGGATGGGTCCTGCCTGAACCTGACGGTCAAGCGACGAAGTAAAAGGGGGCGGGATCTCGATCTCGCCCCCTTTCGATTTCAGTCCCGCGCCAGAAGCAGGGCAGCCGCCATCGGGCCGCCGCCCGAAGTGGCCACGGCAACCTTCGGGTCGCCCTTGATCTGGCGTTCACCGCCCTGGCCGCGAAGCTGGACGACCGATTCGTGCGCGAAGCCGAACCCGTGGAGGCGGCCTGCGCCAAGCTGTCCGCCGAAGGTATTGAGCGGAAGCTCACCGTCGAGCGCGATCCGGTGGCCGCCGTCGATGAATTCGTGGGCCGAACCCTTCTCGCAGAAACCCAGTCCTTCGAACCAGGTCAGCGGCAGGAAGGCGAAACCGTCGTAGAACTGGACGGTGTTAACGTCCTTCACCGTGTAGTCGGTGTGCTTCCACAGGTCCGGACCGGCGTCGTAGGCAGCGGTCCAGTCGGGCTGATCCCATGAGAAACTGTCGGTCGATCCGGCCATCGAGGCGATGCGGATCGGCGTGTTCTTGACTTCGTCGAGGGCGTCACCGGCCGAGACGATAACAACTGTCGAACAGTCCGAGAAACGGTCGCAGTCCCACAGGCATAGTGGCGAAGTGATCATCCGCGCTTCGATGTACTCGTCGAGCGTCAGCGCCTTCTTTGAGATGTTGCGTGCGCGCGGATTGAGCTGCGCATTGCGGTGCGCGTTGATCGCGATCTGGCCGAGCTGCTCGCGCGTCATGCCGTATTTGTAGACGTGCCGGTTGGCATATTGTGCCACCCAGTTCGCCGCCGACATGGCCCAGTAGGGCATCATGTAGCTCATTCCGCCCGACAGTTCGCCGCCGCGTGCGGGCGGATATTCGTCCGGTCGGGATTGCGCTGCCGCTTCGTAGACGGTGCGGAAACAGATGATGTGGCGCGCCACGCCCTGCTTTACCGCCATCGCCGCATTGCCGATCGCGGCGAGCTGGGCTGGCAATTCGCCGCCGCCCATATGCCACTTCGACTTGATGCCGAGCGCATCGGCCAGTTCTTCCGATCCGACCGGCGAGAAACCGGGGACACCGGCCATCTTTCCCGGATAGGTCGATACGCCGTCGATCTGGTCGAGGGTCAGGCCCGCATCGTCCAGGGCTTCCTTCACGGCATCGATGGTGAGCAGCAGGGGGTGACGGGTCAGGCGCACGCCAACTTCGGACTGGCCGACCCCGGTGATGTAGGCTTCCTTGCTTGCCATGGTCAGCTCGCCTTCTCGAACAGGGGGAACCAGATGCCGTCTTGCTCGTCGAAGGTGACGCTCACCTTGTCGCCTATTGCGACCTCGTCGACGCCGCAGCCCGGAATGTTGCAGGTCACGATCACGTTCGGAGCGTCATCCAGACGCACGCGCGCGATCACATAGGGCACTTCCACGCCGGGGAACCACTGCTGGTGGTTGATCGTGAAGGTGTCGATCACGCCAGTGCCAGCGACTGCCTCGCAAGCGACGTGTTCCGACTGGCACTTGCGACAGACCTGCAAGGGCGGATGGTTGAAGTGGCCGCAATCGCCGCACTTCTGGATCTTGAGTTTGCCCTCGGCACCGCCGGTCCAGTAGTCCCGGTTCCAGTCGTCGATCTTGGGCCGCAGCCGTGGTGGGTTCATGGCATCGTTGCTCCCGGTATGATTGTGGTTTCCATATAGCGCGCGGGCCTTCGCTCAAGTGCGACAGCGGGTGCCGCCGGAAAGATCGCGCGCGCGTTACCGCCTAGAGATCCTTGACCGCAGGCCGGATTTCCTCGGCGACATATTGCACATGATCCTTCCAGCCCTGCAGGGAGGTGAGAGGCGGCGAGGAAACACCGCTCCAGGTCACGCCGAGGCTCGCCAGCCAACCCAGTTCATCAATGGTCTGCTGCTTCGATTTGCCGCCCTTGGCCAGCTCGTTGTCCTCGATCACCACATGCCCTTCGCCGATGGCACCCGTGCTCAACGAATAGGACACGTCGTTGAGCTTGCCGCCGTAGTCCGGCTGCGAGCGGACGAAATCGAGCCGCTCGGCAATCTTGTCGGGCGGCGTGAGGAACGGCATCCAGCCGCTGCCATATCGGCCTGCGCGCTTGAGCGCGGCATCCGCGTCGCCACCGAACCAGATCGGGATCCCGCCTTCCTGAACTGGCTTGGGGGCAAAGGCGATATCCTTGAACGAGACGTATTCGCCCTCGAACTCGGGCTTGTCGCTGGTCCACAGCTCGATCATCGCCCTGACGTATTCCTCGGAAATGGCGCCGCGCTTGTGGAAGTCGACGCCGAGAATGTCGAATTCCTCCTTGAGCCAGCCCACGCCGAAATTGATCGTGACGCGCCCGCCCGACAGCCAATCCATCGTCGACAGAGCCTTGGCGACCACGATCGGGTTCTGGAGCGGCAATAGCTGGATGCACGAATTGACGCGCATCTTCTCGGTTGCGCCGGCGAGGTGCGCCATGCCGATCAGCGCGTTGAAATAGAAGCCGCCGGACAGGTCGACGTGCTCGTCGGGAATGACGTGATGCTCGGGAACCATGACCATTTCGTAGCCGAGTCCTTCGGCCCACTTGATAAGTTCGGTCTGTTGCAGACCAGTTACCTCAAGCTCCCAGGGTTGGGTCAGCGCCTTGAGTTCCATCAGGTGCGGCAACGAAAATCCGAGCTTCATTCTTTTCCCCTCCCATCGGGTGTTTTGCGGCGCCACAAGGCAGGCAAAACGGGGCCGGGGCAAGCCCGCGCAGAGATTTTTTTTTGCTTGGGGACTTGAGTCGGGACCGCAGTGTCGCTTTGAGTGAAAAATAATTCACAAAAGGGGACGCCATGTCGACGATAACGATCAACATCACCGATGCCGACGGACAGGCGCACACGATCGCGGACGCGACGACCGGCATCACCTTGATGGAAGTTTCGAAGCAGAACGGGATCGCTGGCGTACTCGGCAACTGCGGCGGCGGCGCTGCTTGCGGCACCTGCCATGTCTATGTCGACGCAGCCTGGCAGGACCGCTTGCCCGGCCCCGATTCGATCGAGGAAGACATGCTGGAAATCCTTGAGGACACGCGACGCGATAACAGCCGCCTTGGCTGCCAGATCAGACTTACCGATGCTATGGAGGGGCTGGTCGTCAAGGTTGCGCCGCCGTCAGACTATTAAAGGATTTCGGCAAAGCCGCCGTAGCGACCACGATGGAACAGCATCGGATCGGCATCGCGCGGCGCTTCCATCTTGAGCACATTGCCCAGAACGAACCAGTGATCGCCTGCTTCGTTCACCGAGTGGATCGTGCATTCGATCACGGCCAGGCAATCGGCCAGAACCGGCAGGCCATGTTCCGACATGGCGACGCTGACGCCAGCGAACTTGTCTCCCTTGCCGGCAAGCTGGCGGCAGAGCTGCTGCTGGTCGCTGCCGAGTACGTTGACGCAGAAACGCCCGGCCTTTTCGATCTTGGGCCAGCTTGACGAGTTCTTGTCGGGCAGGAAACCGACCAGTGGCGGGTCGAGCGAAACAGAAGTGAAGGTGCCGACGACCATTCCGGCAGGCGCGCCAAGCTCATCGATGGCGGTTATGACGGCAACGCCGGTCGGATAGGCTCCGAGCACTTGCCGGAAATGTGCCGGGTCGATCGTCACTTCGCTCACAGTCCTGTCTCTCCATTCTGGTTGCCCGAGGCTGTTTCGGGCCTGCACCAGCAGCGGCCCGGTTGCAAGGCGAAGCCTTTGTCTTGTTTGTCTGTGCTGGCGAAAATGTCAGTTTCGGCCTATCTCGGGTTTACATATGGACTTGCCCGAAGCCGTACGAAAGGGCAGGGCGCCACGCGTCCGGTGAACAAGGAAATCGAAATGGCCACGATCGAACGAACTGCCGAAACATCCGTCGCTGACGAAGTTGCCGCACTGGTAGCGCGCTCGCGGGCCGCGCAGGCGCAGATCGAGGATGCGACTCAGGAACAGGTCGACCTGTGGATCAGGGGCATGGTCTATGCCGTGGCGCGCGAGGACATTGCCGAGAAGATTGCCAAGGATACCGTCGAGGAAACCCAGCTTGGCAACTACGACGGCAAGTATCTCAAGATCTTCCGCAAGACCCGCGCCGCGCTGATGGATATCATCGACGACAAGTCGGTGGGCGTGATCGAGGAACTGCCCGAGCGCAATATCGTCAAGATCGCCAAGCCAGTCGGCGTGATCGGCGCGCTGACGCCGTCCACCAATCCTGAAGCGACGCCGGTCATCAAGGCGATCTGTGCGGTCAAGGGCCGCAACTCGATCATCGTGTGTCCGCACCCGCGCGCCAAGTTCACCAACAAGGACATCTGCGACCGGATGCGCGCGGCGCTGGTCAAGCTGGGCGCGCCCGCCGATCTCGTCATCGCCATCGAGCAGCCCTCGGTCGAAAAGACCAACGAGGTGATGAAGCAGGTCGATCGCGTTCTGGCGACGGGCGGTGGCCCGATGGTCAAGGCGGCCTATTCGTCTGGCACCCCGGCGCTGGGCGTCGGAGTCGGCAATGCGGTCATCACCGTGGACGAAACGGCCGACCTCGACGACGCGGCGGACAAGATCCGCACCTCCAAGACGCTCGACCTTGCCGCTTCGTGCTCGTCCGACAACTCGGTGATCCTGCTCGACGCGATCTACGACGAGATGCTGAACAAGCTGATCCATCAGGGCGGCTATGTCGTGAACAACGAGGAAAAGGCCAAGCTTCAGAACGTGATCTGGGAAGATGGCCACATCAACGCCAAGGTCGTGGCGCAGGATGCCGAGAAGATCGCGGGCATGGCCGGCTTCTCGATCCCCGAAGGCAAGCTGTTCTTCATCGTGCCCGAAGAGGGCTACGGGCCAGACTATCCCTTCTCGGGCGAGAAGATGACCGTGACCATGGCGCTCTATCGCGCCAGGGACATCGACGAGGCCATCGAACTGACCAATGCGATCCAGGCCTATCAGGGCCAGGGCCACTCGTGCGGCATCTATTCGACCAGCGATGCAAACATCATGAAGCTCGCTACGGCCACCAAGACGAGCCGGGTGATGGTGAACCAGCCGCAGTCGGCCTCGAACTCGGGCAACCTGTGGAACGGGATGCGCCAGACGTTTTCGCTGGGCTGCGGATCGTGGGGCGGCAACGCGACCAACAACAACATCTCTTGGGAAGACCTCATCAACGTCACCTGGGTGTCGAAGCCACTGGCCCAGACCAAGGTCATCCCAAGCGACGAAGAACTGTTCGGAAAGGACGTCATCGAGGCGCTTGGTTGATGCGGCTTGCGGCCGTGCCGATGCTGGCAATTGCTGCTCTCTCGGCATGTTCCAAGCCCACTGGCGAGCCCGAGGCGGCCGCGACGACAGAGGCGCCGGTTGCATCCGCTTCAGCTGCGGAGACGTTTGTCCCGGTTACCGAGATTCCCGAGCCAGTGCGCGGGAAGTGGGGCATCAACCTTGCAGACTGCGACGTTTCTCGCGGCGACGCCAAGGGTTCGCTGGAGATCGGCGCGGACAGCCTGAAATTCTACGAGTCGGTGGCCAGGCTCGACCGGATCAACGCCGTGGCAAAGCGTGGCATCGGAGCGGAATTCAGGTTCTCGGGCGAGGGGGAGGAATGGACGCGCACCATGCAGCTGTTCGTCTCGTCCGATGGCAAGACCCTGACGCGCGAGGAATTCGGCCCCGATGCGATGGAACAACCACTGACATACCTGCGCTGCCCGGAGTGATTTGATGGCAACCGAAGACCTGATTGTTCGCCGCGAGGGCGTCGCCGGGTTCCTGACCCTCAACCGTCCGAAGGCGATCCATGCGCTGACCGCGCCGATGGACCATGCGATGACCGAGGCGCTGCTCGAATGGCGCGAAGACGATGGCGTGAAAGCGGTCATCATCGACCACAGCGAGGGGCGCGGCTTCTGCGCTGGCGGTGACGTTACCGCGCTGCGCCAGTCGGCCCTGACCGACAACGGCGTATCCGGCCGCCGGTTCTTTTTCGAGGAATACCAGCTCAACCACCTGCTGTTCACCTATGCCAAGCCGGTGGTCGCCTTCATGGACGGGATCACCATGGGCGGCGGGGTCGGCATCTCGCAGCCTGTCACGTTCCGCGTAGCGACCGAGAACACCCGTTATGCCATGCCCGAAACCGGCATTGGCCTGTTTCCCGACGTAGGCGGCGGCTGGTTCCTTGCCCGGATCGGCAATCGCGTGGGCCAGTTCCTCGCGCTCACCGGCGCGCGGCTCGACGGAGCGGAATGCATGTGGGCGGGGCTTTGCACGCATTATCTTGCGTCCGAAAGTTTGCCCGAGGCCAAGCGCCGGATCGCGGTAGGCGAGGACATTGGCGCGGTGCTGGATTCGCTTTCGGCGGAGGTGCCAGAGGCCCGCATTGCCGGGAACACCGGTCTCATTGCGAAGCATTTCGCATCGGACCGGTTCGAGGACATTCTTGCCTCGCTGGAAGCGGACGGCGGCGAATGGGCGCAAAAGGAGCTTGCGACATTGCGGCTCAAGAGCCCGCAGGCATGCAAGGTCTCGCTGCGCCAACTTGCCGAAAGCGCCAGGCTCGACGATTTTGCCGACAACATGGCGATGGAATACCGGATCGGCAGCCGTGTGCTGGTCCTGCCCGATTTTGCCGAAGGCGTGCGCGCGGTCCTGGTCGACAAGACGCAGGATCCCAAATGGATGCCCGCAGTGCCCGAAGATGTGTCGGACGAACTGATCGAATCGATCTTCGCCCCCTTGCCTCCGCAGGAAGAATGGAAGCCCTTATGAGTTACGAAACCATCCTGGTTGAAACGCGCGGTGCAGTTACGCTCATCACGCTCAACCGTCCGCAGGCGCTCAATGCGCTCAACACGAAGGTTCTGGCAGACCTCACCAAGGCTTTCGCCGCCTACGAGGCCGACGACACGCAGCGGTGCGCCGTCCTTACCGGATCGGGCGAGAAGGCCTTCGCCGCAGGCGCTGACATCAAGGAAATGGCCGACAAGCCCGCGGCCGACTTCTTCCTCGAAGACTTCTTCTCCGGCTGGCAGGCAGACATTGTGCGCAAGACCCGCAAGCCGTGGATCGCGGCAGTGAACGGGTTTGCTCTGGGCGGCGGCTGCGAGCTTGCGATGATGGCAGACATTCTGATCGCGTCCGAGAATGCGCAGTTCGGCCAGCCCGAGATCAAGCTGGGCGTTGCCCCCGGCATGGGCGGATCGCAGCGCCTGACCCGCGCCATCGGCAAGAGCAAGGCGATGGAAATGTGCCTCACGGGCCGCAACATGAAGGCCGAGGAGGCCGAGCGGGCAGGCTTGGTAAGCCGGGTGGTTCCGCTCGAATCGCTGATCGACGATGCGATGAGGACCGCCGAGACGATTGCCGCAATGCCGCCGCTCGCTGCCATGATGAACAAGGAAATGGTCAACGTCGCATTCGAGACGACGCTTGAGCAGGGCCTCGTCGCCGAGCGTCGCATGTTCCAGGTGCTGACTGCCACCGAGGACAAGGCCGAGGGCATGGCTGCCTTCGTCGAGAAGCGTCCGGGTAACTGGAAGGGTCGTTAGAGCGGTTTCCGATCTACCCGGATCGGACACCGCGACAAGCCCGCGCGGCACCTGAGCGTCGCCTTTCCGTTCGCGTCAGCTTGAACGGAAAACGCACTAGGCCGACTTGCGCTCCTGCCGCAGCGCTTGTTCGAACGGCGGCAGCTTCATGCCCTTGGTGCGGCTGGTCAGGTGCCACTGGCGGCAAAGCGCGCAGCGATAGGGGCGCAGCGTAACTGCTGCGTGCTCGGCTACCCTAAGCGCGTCAGTTTCGCTGGCAAACCGCCGCTTGCGTGCGCAGACGCCGGGGCGCGTTTTCATCCGAGCAGACCGGGACCGAGCAGCATCAGCATGCGCACGTCGATGGCGTAGTCCTGAGCGCGCCATTGCTCGATAGCCTCGGCGATGCCGGAGAGCGGCACGCGGTGGACGGTGATGTTTTCGCTGTCCGTGCCGCCACCCTCGCCGACCTTCTCCAGATCGTGCGCGCGCACCAGCGTGAAGGCTTCGCTGACCATGCCGGGCGAGGAGTAGAATTCTCCGATGACTTCCATGCGCCCGGCGCGGTATCCGGTTTCCTCTTCCAGTTCGCGCGCGGCAGCAGCCGTGGCGTCCTCACCAGCCTTGCCTTCGTCGTCGCCGATCAGGCCTGCCGGAAGTTCGATGCACGACTTGCCCAGCGGCACGCGATATTGCTCGACAAGGATCACATGATCGTCCTCGTCTACGGCGAGGATCACGGCGGCGCGGATGCCGCGCGCGCGGCTCACATATTCCCAGCGGCCCTTCTTGCGGGCGGTAATGAACTTGCCCTGCCAGATGATCTCGTCGGGCGCGTTCTCGTCCGGATCGCGGCTCATACCTCGATCAGCCTGTCGGGCAATTCGTTGGGATTCTCGCTGCCTGCCGGAAAGTGTTCTGCGAGGACTATGCCAACCTGCTCGACAGCCGCGATCATGCCGTCGGCGAAGCGGCCATGTTTCACCTGCGCCAGCATTGCCACCATCGCGTCACCCCAGACCTCGGGCGCGACCTTTGACGCGATTGCCTCGTCGGCGAGGATCTCGGCCCGGTGCTCCCGCATCGACAGGTAGATGAGGATACCCGTGCTGCCGTGGGTGCGCTTTTCCGCACCGATGCGAAATGCGCGTACGGCCCGGTCATGGACTCTCGCGGTGCGGATGGGGCCAGGGATCAGGAGGAACTTGAGCGGCTGCCAGAGTTGCGCGAGCCAGACCACTGCATAGGCTGCAGTGGCGGAGAATGCGGCGAGCGTGAACAGCGCGCGCGGTGTCCATTCGTGGTTCCACCCGCCCAGCATCGAGCCGGTGATCTGCAGCGAAAGTTCCGGCAGCATCGCCAGCCCCAACAGCTTCATGAGAGCGACCAGCGAGGCCCAGGCGAACTGCACGTCGCTATAGCCATCCGAGCGTTCTGCCAGCACGGTGACGATTTCGCCGGATGTGTTCGCCTCTGCGGCGCTGACCGCCTCGCTGACGCGATCATAGTCCTCGGGGCTGAGATAGATCGGTTTCGCCATGGCCCTTACCAGCTCCCGCTCGCGCCGCCGCCGCCGAAGCTGCCGCCCCCACCGGAGAAGCCGCCTCCGCCCGAAAAACCGCCGCCCGATGAGGAACCGCCCCGGCTGAGACCGTCGACCACGTTCCACAGGATCACCGAGCCCAGGCCGCCGGGGCCGTAGCGCTTGCGGCGAAAGCCGAGCACGGCGCGGAGGATCGGGAGGACGAAAATGAACAGGATCATGAAGCCGAAGAAGATCAGGCCCATCATGTCGCCGGGATTGATTTCCGACTGGCTTGCCTGAGCCTCCTGCGCGATGCGCTGGGCTTCCTCGGGAGGAAGGCCGAGCTGTGAAATGATTGCATCAGCGCCTGCCTCGATCCCGCCGGGCATGTCGCCTGCCTTGAAGCGCGGCACGATGTCCTGATTGATGATGAGCGAGGACAGCCCGTCGGTCAGCACCGGCTCAAGCCCGTAGCCGACCTCGATGCGCACCTTGCGTTCGTTGGGTGCGACGATCAGCAGAGCGCCATCGTCGCGTTCCTTGTCGCCGATGCCCCATTTACGACCGAGCTGATAGCCGTAGTCGGAGATGTCGTAGCCTTGCAGGTCGGGGATCGTGGCGACC
The DNA here is from genome assembly GCA_020446505.1 of Novosphingobium sp. GTDB lineage: Bacteria > Pseudomonadota > Alphaproteobacteria > Sphingomonadales > Sphingomonadaceae > Novosphingobium. Next base: position 29,975 of record JAGREN010000022.1, read on the forward strand.
ACGAACTGCCGATGCGACTGGGTTTCCAGCGCTTCCAGCTTCTGCGTGAGGCGCACTTCGACGTCATCGGGGATGATATTCGCCGCGTCGGTCACGCGCCCGGTCAGCGCCGGGAACTGCTGCGCGAGCGCAGGCGGCGCTCCTGCAAGGAACGCCGCTGCGGCAAGCAGGAAGGCGAGGGCCGCCTTCATCGGGTTACTGGGCTGCGGCGGCGGGCGTCGCGGCGGTGTTGTCGTTGACAGGGGCTGCCGGAGCAACGGCCGGAGCCGACTGTGCCGGACCCATGTCGAGCTTGGGCGCGACTTCAGCACCTGGCGTGACGGCGGCATAGGGCACCATCGGCTTCATGCCGCGGATCATCGCGCCGATCATTTCGGGGAAGGTGCGCACGCGCGTGTTATAGTCGCGTACCGCTTCGTTGTAGTCGCGGATGGCGATGCGGATGCGGTTTTCCTGACCTTCGAGCTGGCTTTGCAGCATCTGGTAGTTGGCGATGGACTTGAGGTCGGGATACCGCTCGAAATTGGCAAGCAGGCGGCCGAGCCCGGCGCCCAGTTGTTCCTGCGCCTGCTGGAACTGCTGCATCTTGGCAGGATCGTTGAGATCGTCGGCCGAAAGCTGGATGCTCGTCGCCTTGGCGCGTGCTTCGATCACGTCGGTGAGGATCGCGCGTTCCTGCTCGGCTGCGCTCTTGGCGACTTCGGCAAGGTTCGGCACGAGATTGGCGCGCTCCTGAAAGGCGGCCTGAACGTCGGCCCACTTCGCCTTGGCGGCTTCCTCTGCGGTCGGAACCGAGTTGATGCCGCAGGCTGACAGAGCCAGCGAGGCGAGGGCGACAAGCCCCGGTTTGACGAAACGCGAAATCAGCGACTGAGACATCGGAACGAACTCCCTCCTCACAGACGGCATCGGGGGGATGCCGAAAGATCCGTCGTAGAATGTAGCGATGCGCTGGCCGCGATCAAGCACGCTGTGTCGACTGTCCCGAACGACAGCTCGTTGCGTCTGATTTCTGTTGTATCTTCCTGATCCGCTGTCATTAACTGATCGTTAGGGATGAAAGTGGAGGATTTTCATGCTGGGAGAATTCAAGGAATTTATCGCCAAGGGCAACGTGCTCGACCTGGCCGTCGCCGTTATCATCGGTGCGGCATTCGGCAAGATTGTCTCGTCGCTGACTGACGATCTCATCATGCCGATCATGGGCTCGGTGGTCGGAGATGTCGATTTCTCGAACCTCTACGTCGTGCTGAGCGGCAATGTCGAGCCGGGCACCTCGCTGGCCGCTGCTCGTGCGGCTGGCGCAAACGTACTTGCCTGGGGCAACTTCATCAGTGTCGTCATCAACTTCCTGATCCTGGCGTTCGTGATCTTCCTGCTGGTCAAGCAGGCCAACAGGATCATGCCCAAGAAGGAAGAGGCTCCCGCCGGTCCGAGCGAAGTCGACCTGCTCACCGAGATTCGCGACGAGCTGAAAAAGCGTCCGTAAATTCCGGTCTTGCGGGCGAGTCGGCTCAATCCCGGCCGCCCGCAGGCCCGCAAGGGCCGAGGAAATCGCACGCCCGGATGGGCATGTGAAGACACGACCCCGGTCGCCTTGGCGACCGCAAGGCCGACCGGCCGCCCGCAGGCCCGCGAGGGCCGAGGAAATCGCACGCCCGGATGGGCATGTGAAGACACGATCCCGGTCGCCCTGGTGACCGCAAGGCCGACCGGCCGCCCGCAGGCCCGCAAGGGCCGAGGAAATCGCACGCCCGGATGGGCGTGCGGAACTTAAGAATCCTCCCGCTCACTTCACATTAAGGCAGCAATGCCTATATGGAGCCTGCCGGTTTCGGCCGGCTATGGCGATAAAATGCGGTGTGCAATAGGCACAGCGGACCCGGGGGCAGTACCCGGCGGCTCCACCAGAAATCGCGGTTTTCCGTGGTTCCTGACGGGGCCGAACCAGGATCGACGTGTGTTGAAAAGCACTGTTTTCGCCCGGGCTGAGTAACCCGTAAAACTGTTCACAACACACAAGTGCCAACGATAACGAAGCACTCGCAATCGCTGCGTAATCTGACGTCCTAACGGACTGATCTTACAAAGCTAAAGCGCGGTTGGACCCACCGGGCAACAGAAGCGGATTCCGGGGCTCCGGGGGTAGCTAGCAACAGAAACCCCCACTTTCCCATCCATTCAGGCAAATGTCTCGGCGTCCGACTTTGTCTTCGCCGCTTCCTCTGCGGCGCGCTCGTATTTCAGGCAATCGAGGATCTTTGCCCCGGCAAGAAACACGGCGCCGGAGCAAGCCAGGAACAGCAGCTTGCCGCCCCAGCCCGGATATTGCGTGAGATAGGCCGAGCCGCGTTCCGCAGCACCGAGCGCGAGGGCGTAGATGATCAGGTAGGCTTCGAACTGCGTCTTGATGACGAAGAGCCGACCGATTTTCCTGAACATTCAACACCCCTTCCTTACCGGCCCGTCAACGCAAGCATCGTGCCACCTGCCTGTTTCCAGGCAAATGAACGGTTAACCGCCTGCTTACTGTAAATCGTTCCGACATGGTAACGATTCGCTCCACCTGTGCCATAACGGCCCTGTCGCGCAGGTGTTGCCAAGCGTTTCGGCAGGCCCTAGTCCGCGCCGCGCGACAGGAAACATGCGAGGAAAGATGACAGACAGGCTCGAACGTGCCGGGTTGATGATCGATGCGGGACTTGCCCATTTCATCGAGCAGGACGTGATCTCTCCGATCGGCCTTGAGTCAGATCGATTCTGGAGCGGATTTGCTGCGCTGCTCGCTGACTTCGCGCCGCGCAACCGCGCCCTGTTGGCAAAGCGCGACGACCTTCAGGCGCAGATCGACGCCTGGCATCTGGCGCGGGCGGGCAAGCCGATTGACCAGAGCGAATATCAGGCTTTCCTGACTGAAATCGGCTATCTCGTGCCGGAGCCGGGCGAGTTCAGGGTCGGCACCGAGAACGTCGACCGCGAGATTGCGCTGATGGCCGGGCCGCAGCTTGTCGTGCCGGTCCTTAATGCCCGCTTCCTGCTCAATGCCGCCAATGCGCGCTGGGGCAGCCTCTACGATGCCTTCTACGGCACCGATGCAATCGATGCTCCCCCCGCACGGCCCGGCGGTTACGACGAGGACCGAGGTGCTGCGGTGATCGCTGCTGCCAAGGCCTTCCTCGACCGTACCGTGCCGCTGTCCGGCATGAGCTGGGCGGACTGGGACGGCGCTGGCGATCCGCCGCTTGCGGACATGGCGGCGCTGATCGGTCATCGGAAGCAGGGCGAGGGCGTGCTGCTCGAACACAATGGCCTCGTGATCGAAATCGTGATCGACCGCGCCAGTCCTGTCGGCAAGAGCGACAAGGCGGGCATTGCCGACATGGTGCTCGAAGCTGCGCTCACCACGATCGTCGACCTCGAGGATTCGGTTGCTGCCGTAGACGGCGCGGACAAGCTTGCAGCCTATCGCAACTGGCTTGGCCTGATCCGTGGCGATCTGGAAGACACCTTCGAGAAGGGCGGGAAGACGCTGACCCGCAAGCTCTCTCCCGACCGCCACTATATGGCGCTCGGCGGCGAAGAGCACACGCTGCCCGGACGCAGCCTGCTGTTCGTGCGCAATGTCGGCCACCTGATGACCAACCCGGCGATCCTGCTGCCCGACGGCAGCGAGATTCCCGAAGGTATCATGGATGCGGTCGTAACCAGCGCGATCAGCACGCATGACCTCAAAGGGCTGGGCGCCTATCGCAATTCGCGCGCCGGCAGCATCTACATCGTCAAGCCGAAGATGCACGGGCCGGAGGAGTGCGCCTTCACCAATGACCTCTTCAACGCGGTCGAAGACCTGCTCGGACTGGACCGCCATACCGTGAAGGTCGGCGTCATGGACGAGGAGCGCCGCACCAGCGCCAACCTCGCTGCGTGCATCGAGGTGGTGAAGGACCGCATCGTCTTCATCAACACCGGCTTCCTCGATCGCACCGGCGACGAGATACACACCTCGATGAGGGCCGGACCGATGATCCGCAAGGCTGCGATCAAGGGCAGCGACTGGATCGCCGCCTACGAAAAGCGCAATGTGGCCATCTGCCTGAAGCATGGACTGTCGGGCCGGGCGCAGATCGGCAAGGGCATGTGGCCTTCGCCAGACCGCATGCATGCGATGATGGAAGAGAAGGTCGGCCATCCCAGGACCGGCGCGAACACGGCCTGGGTGCCCTCGCCTACGGCGGCGACGCTGCACGCTACGCACTATCATGCCGTCGATGTGTTCGCCGTGCAGAAGGACGTGGCGAAGGAGCCCGTTCCCGGCCTCGATCTGCTGCTCTCGGTGCCGCTCGCAGGTGGCACCAACTGGTCGGAAGAGGAAGTGCGCGAGGAACTCGACAACAACGCGCAGGGCCTGCTTGGCTATGTCGTGCGCTGGATCGATCAGGGCGTCGGCTGCTCAAAGGTGCCTGACATCAACGATGTCGGCCTGATGGAAGACCGCGCGACCTTGCGCATCTCGAGCCAGCACATGGCCAACTGGCTGCTGCATGGCGTATGCAGCGAGGAACAGGTGATGGCCTCGCTGCACCGCATGGCAGCCAAGGTCGATGCGCAGAACGCCGACGATCCGCTCTACGAGCCGATGACTGGCAACTGGGACACGAGCCTCGCCTTCAAGGCCGCCTGCGATCTGGTGTTCAAGGGCGTAGAGCAGCCGAGTGGCTATACCGAGCCGCTGCTTCACGCCTGGCGGCAGAAGAAAAAAGCGCAGTAACCGGAACGGAAATTGGGGAGAGCAAGCAGATGCAATTCGATCTCGAACAGACAGACGCCTTGCTCTCCACGACGCGCGCGGTGCGCAGACGGCTCGATTTCGAGCGGCCCGTGCCGCGCGAGGTCATCAACGAGTGCCTTGAGCTGGCCGTGCAGGCGCCGACTGCCAGCAACAGCCAGACCTGGCGCTGGGTCGTGGTCGACGATGCCGACATGCGCGGTAAGCTCGCGGAAATCTATCGCGGCGCGATGAACGATCGGCAGAGCGTCTTTGAAGCTTGGGACGAAGACAAGGCCGAAGGCCGGATCAGCGACCAGACAGTCCGCGTACTCGATAGCGCCGGATATCTTTCCGAGAACATCCACCGCGTTCCGGTCCTTGTCATCCCCTGCGTAGTCGGCCGACCCGAGGCCGATGCTGTGCCGGCAAGTCTCGCCGCGACATATGGGTCGATCATGCCGGCCATGTGGAACTTCCAGCTTGCCCTGCGTTCGCGCGGGCTGGGATCGGTACTGACCACCGTGCATCTCTTCCGCGAACGCGAGGCCGCAGAGCTGCTGAGCATTCCCGATGATGTCCTGCAATGCGGGTTGATTCCGGTGGCCTATACCAAGGGCACCGATTTCAAACGCGCACAGCGCCCGCCGGTCAGCGGCATCACGCACTGGAACGGCTGGTAACACCCGGCTTTCACTCGCAATCGGGATCGGCTAGCCCTTGTTGAAACAAGGGAGAGACACTCGTGAAAGCCACTTACAACATGACGCTGGAGCAACTGGTCGTCGACCGGCCCGATCTGGCTAGCGACAAGCTCCGTATCGTTGCGCAGGCGGCCGAAGCGGCTGGCTTCGATGCCTGCAACCTGACCGACCATCCATTCCCCGATGCGACATGGCTCGCCAATGCGGGACACAATGCATTCGATCCGATGGCGGCCCTTTGCTTCGTTGCCGGGTTCACCACCCGCATCATGCTGCACACCAACATCGTCGTGCTGCCCTATCGCAACCCCTTCCTCACGGCGAAGGAAGTGACGACGCTCGACGTCCTGTCGAAGGGCAGGGCGATAATGGGCATTGGCGTCGGCTATCAGGCCACCGAATTCGAGGCGCTCGGTGTGAACTTCGCGCAGCGCGGCAAGCTGATGGACGAGGCGATCGATGCGATGAAAGCGGCCTGGACTGGCGATGTCGTGCAGTTTGAAGGCCTCAATTTCAACGCGACCAACAACCGGCAGTTTCCCGCACCCCTGCAAAAGCCGCATCCGCCGATCTGGTGCGGCGGCAACGGCAAGATCGCCATGCGCCGGGCGGCTGTGCGGTGCGACGGGTGGACGCCGTTTTTCCTGCCGCCGGGTCCGGTCGGCGCGCGCCATCCCGACGCCATTTCGACCGTTGCCGATCTCAAGGAGCGAGTGGCGGAAATCGGAGCCATGCGTGAGGAAGCAGGACGCACCGGCCGGTTTGACATTGCACCGAGTTCACCCGTTCCCGTCAATGCGCGGACGCGCGAAGTCGCCGACAGGTTCCTCACCAATGCCGCAGAACTGGCCGATGCTGGCGCAACCTGGGTCGGCCTTGGCCTGCCGGGCGTGGAAACGTCCGAAATGATCGAGAATCTCACCTGGTTCGGTGAGGAAGTGCTGCCGCAGCTTCACGCCTTGGGCTGACTCTCGCTCAGGCTTCGGGCGAGCGATACAAATTCCTCAACTGACAGCGTCTCCGCACGGCGCTGTGGGTCGATCCCGAGCGCTTCGAGAGCATCGACCGCGCCGGGCAGACCCTTGAGGCTCTGACGCAGCATCTTGCGGCGCTGGCCGAAGGCGTGCTCGGTGGCGCGTGAAAGCAGCCTTGCGGAGACACCTTCCGGCATGGCGGCAGGCTCGATGTGAACGATCGCACTCATAACCTTGGGAGGAGGCGTGAAGGCGCTGCGATGGACCTTCATGGCCAGTCGCGCCGTGCTGCGCCACTGGGCCAGTACCGAAAGCCTGCCGTATGCCGATGTGCCCGGAGCGGCGACAATGCGGCGCGCGACTTCCTCCTGAAACATCAGCGTCAGCGACGTCCAGCGCGGCGGCCAGTCCTCGCCGGACAGCCAGCGCGTGAACAGTTCGGTGCCGACATTATAGGGCAGGTTGGCGACGACGGCGTAGGGTTCACCTGCCATCAGCGCGTCGTGATCGAGTTTCAGCGCATCGCCTTCGACGACGGTAAGGTGGCCGGAAAAAGCGTGTTCCAGCTCTGCGAGCGCGGGCAGGCAGCGCCTGTCCATCTCGATAGCAGTGACCAGCGCACCGGCGCGCAACAGGGCGCGGGTGAGCCCGCCTGGGCCGGGGCCGATTTCCAGAACCTGTCTGCCCGAAAGGTCGCCGGGAATTGCGGCGATGCGATCGAGCAATTGCTCGTCGAACAGGAAGTTCTGGCCCAGTGCCTTGCTTGCCGAGAGGCCGTGACGAGCGATCACCTCGCGCAAGGGGGGCAGGGGCTCCATCAGCCCTGCGCGCGCCGCGCTGCGCATTCGCCTGCCATGCGGATCGCGGCGATCATCGCGCCGGGGTCGGCGACGTTCCTGCCAGCGATGGCAAAAGCCGTGCCGTGGTCAGGAGAAGTGCGCACGACCGGCAGGCCGAGCGTGACATTGACGCCCTGATCGAAGTCGAGCGCCTTGATCGGGATCAGCGCCTGATCGTGATACATGCACAGCGCCACGTCATATGTTTCGCGCTCGCGCGGGGCGAACAGGGTGTCGGCGGAATGCGGACCGGTGACTGCGATTCCCTCGGCCCGAAGCGTGGCGATGGCTGGTGCAATAACCCGCGCTTCCTCGTCGCCGAAACGACCTTCCTCGCCAGCGTGAGGGTTAAGCCCGCAGACCGCAAGGCGCGGGCTTGCCAGCCCGAAATCGCGTTGCATGGCCTTTGCCACAACGCGTGCGCGCCTGACGATCAGGTCAGTGGTGAGCAGGCCGGGGACATCGGCCAATGCCTCGTGGATGGTGAGAGGCACGGTGCGCAAGCTCGGTCCGGCGAGCATCATCACCGCATCCTGTCGAGCCACGCCGCATGAGTCAGCGACGAATTCGGTCTGGCCCGGCTGCGTAAATCCGATTTCGGCGAGCCGTGCCTTTGCCACCGGCCCCGTCACGATGCCGCCTGCCGCGCCGGACAAGGCAAGGTGCGTCGCTTCGGTCAGGGACTGCAACGCCAGTCGCGCGCCTTCGGTGGATGGTGCGCCGGGCGTCCATTGGCAGTCAGCCGCGTCGAGCACGGGCAGGGCATCGGCGAACACATCGGTCGCCCTGGCAGCGTCGGAAATCGCGACAATGGGAACATGCAGACCGCGCGACTGCGCGGCAGAGCCAAGCAGCTTCGCGCCGCCGACGGCGAAGAACGGCAGCAGGCACTCATCACCGCGCCTCGCCCAGGCAGCCGCGATCAGTTCAGGGCCGACACCTGCGGGATCGCCAAGCGAGACGGCAAGCGGCTGGTGACTGGCCAAGTCAGCCGCTCATATCAGTTGTAGTCGATGATCGCGTCGCGGCGCAGGTCGCGCAGATAGGTTTGCGCGCGCTTGTTGACGCGGTCTTCTTCCATCTGCCCCATGAGCTGGTCGAAGCTTGGCCCCGAATCGGACTGCGGATCGTCGCGACCGCACATCATCAGGACGCGAACGCCTTCCTCGATGGAGCCGAAGGGAGGCGAGGTCTCGCCAAGCGACAGGCCAAGGACCGCGTTCTGGAGCGGTCCGGGCAGGTCGCGAGCGCGCACCTGATCGTTTGCGACGACCTGTGCGCCGATCCGGGCCGCAACTTCATCGACGGCGCCGCAGCCGCGTGCCGAATGCATGGCCTTGGCGAATTCCGCAGCTTGCGCCTGCGCTTGCGCCTCGCTGATGCCCTTGGGAAATTCGATCGAAACCTGCTTGAGCGAGAGAATGGCGTCGCGCGGGTCGGCCATCAGCACCTGGCGCTTGTCGATCAGGTAGATGATCGAGAAGCCGCCGGGCAATTCGATCGGGCCGACAAGCTGACCGGGTTGCAGCTGGCGCGCAGCCGTCGCCAGTTCGGCGGGAAGCTGGGCGAGGCGGATCCAGCCAAGATCGCCGCCGACCGCCGCCGTGGAGGCCTGCGAATATTGCCGGGCATAGGCCACGAAGCTGCCGCCCTGGCGCAACTGGTCGACGATCTTGACGGCATTGTCGTAAACCTGCTGGCGCGCTTCGGCAGGCGCGGCCAGGTAGATTTCGCCGATACGGTATTCGTCGGTGCCCTTGGCCGCCTTGAGCCGTTCGAGCATTTCCTTCACCTCGTCGTCGGAGACGTTGACGAAAGGCGATACGTTGCGCTGGAGCAGGCGCTGCCAGGCAAGTTCGCCCTTGATCTGGCGCTTGAGCGAAGCAGGCGAAGAACCGATCCGTTTCAGGTAGGCGTCCATCGCGGTCGTATTCTGGTTGAAATTCTGTGCCGCGACACGCGCATAGGACTGTTCAACCTCGGCATCCTCGACCTCGATCTTGGACGCGGCGGCTTCCTGGATCTGGAGGGTCTCGTCGATCAGGTTGCGCAGGACCTGTGCCCGCAGGCGCTGCATTTCCTCGTCGGACACCTTGTTCTGGTTCGCGGCAAGGATGAGCGCGAGACGCTGATCGACGTCGGTTCCGGTGATGATGTCCCCGTTCACGACTGCCGTAGCGCGCCGCACGTTCGGATTGCGCGGACCGAAGATCTGTACGGTTTCGGGAATGGTGATCGCACCCTGAGGGCTCGACTGGGCGGGAGCCGCTACTGGCGCGGACAATGCAACCGCCATGAAAATCGCGGCAATCGTGCGAAGCGAAGGGAAGCGTTTCAAACCTGTCACCCGTGTCATCTTTCGTTTATCGGCTGTGCCGGACTGACCTGCGCAGCCGCCGACCCCTTGCTCGCGCGCCGATTAACCCAAACTGAGTTAACCCGATAGGCATTTTGGGACGAGTTGCCAACGCAGGGCAGGGAGATCAGCGGAATCCGAGGTTGCGAAGGGCAAAGCGCACCTGGAAAGAATTGCCGCGCCGGGCATCGCCGGTCGCGACATAGTCACGTCGCCAGGTTAAGGAGACGTCGAGGCAATCGTCCTGATAGGCGACTCCCAGACGAGTCCGCAGTGGCTGGAACCCATCGGAACCAAGTACAGGGTCTTCGTTGCGATCGGTAAGGTTCACGACCGCTGAACCGAACAGCGACCAGTAGTTCGCAAACGCAACGCGTCCTGCGGCGCGCACTTCCTCGCGGTCCTGCAGATCTTCGATCTCGGAAATGTCGCGATTGAGCTTGACGTAGCCTACCTCGAGGTAAGTCCGCTCGCTTCCGACGACAGCATCGAATTCCTGACGCCTGATGGCGAAGTTGTCCTTGTCGAGCCGGAAGCGGTGAACCAGCTTGATCGAATCGCGATAGCGCACCTCGGTGCGTCCGACGATGTCCGAAACCTTGTCGGTCAGGCCGGTCCCATCGGGAAACAGGCTGGGCTTGTTGGTGACGCGAACAGATTGTCCAATGGTCGTCTTGATACGCCAGCGTGGGCGTTCGAGCAGCCAGTCGAAGCCATAGGTGAAGCGCACGCCGTCCTCGATCCGATCGTAGCCGGGGAAGCGGTTGAGTGCGAACAGGTTGCTGTCCTCCAACTCGATGGCGCGGGCATCCTCGTTGGGAACGGCAAGGTTGCGGATTGCCGGTGTCACCGTGAGCTGCGCCCGCGGCGTGAACACCTGCGTGCCGCCGAACGCGCGGCCGATGAAGGGCCACTTCACATCGAGCGCGGCAATCGCGATGGCGCGCGATTCCCAGCCGGCATTGCCGCGATAGGCCGCAGTCTCTGTCAGGGCGTTCTCGTCCGAATGATAGACGTCGCCGCGAACGAGGCCGGTCAGCGTGACTTCCTGACCGCCGGGCAGAATGCGGCGCAGATCCCACTGGGCGCGAGCGAAGGCGCGCTGGGTATCCTGCCCCCGGTCGCGCATAATAGCGAGCGAGTTGACCTGCAGTTCGACCTTGCCGCCGAGGAACGGGTCGGTCAGCCGGTGGCGGTAGTCGATCACGGGCAGGGCTATCGGCACCTGTCCCTGATCGTCTCCGATCCGCATGGTCTGCGTGGTCCAGCCGGCCAGCGAGAAATAGCTGTTGGTCCCGATTCGTTCGAGCTCGGCCATCGAACGCAGCCGGTCGTCGCGGCTGATGTCGTAGCGGCGCAGGAACGTGCGGTCGGTCGCGCGCCTGATCGAGGTGGTGACGCTCCACTTGGGCGTCAGCTGCAAGCGGCCGTTGGCGAATATGTAGCCGCGAAAATCGCTCTGGGCGGTCGGCTCCGAACCGAAGATCGCAATGCGGCGGCTGCCCGTCGCATAGCCGGTGATCTGGTAGGCGCCTTTTTCGGTTAGAGCGCGATACTGCACCTGTGCCATCGGCGGCGCTTGAGTGTAAAGATAGGCGGTTGCGGTAAGATCGCGGTTCTCTGCCAGCCTTGCGTAATAGGAGCCGCTGATCTCGACTCCGTTTGAAGGCGTAAAGCGGAAATCGGGAATCAGGAGGCCGGAAATCCCCCTTCCGTCGGTTGTCGTCTGCAAGCCGGGGATCGGCAGGGCGACCGCGCCGAACAGGACGATGCGCGCGCCCTTGAAGGACACCCGCTTGCGATCGTCGTCGTAGATCACCTCACGGGCATTGACGCGCCAGGTCGGCTCCTTGGGGCAGCCTTTCTCGTTCTGGACCGCGCAGGCCGTGTAGCTCGCCTGTTCGAGCACGACGTCGCCGTTTTCGAGGCGCTTGCCCGAATCGGCCGCTATCCGCGCCCCTTCGCGCAGGGCGAGGAGCAGGTTCTCCATGGCCCCCGTCTTGAGTTCGTCGGTAAGCTCGACTCGCTCGGTGAACAACTCGTTGCCGTCCTCGTCGACCATCTTGACGCCGCCGCTCGCGACGATGGCACCGCTCTGGCGGTTCCAGGTGACGCTATCGGCGCGCACTGCCTGATCGTCGCGGCGAAGCACCACGTTGCCGGTGGCGGTAACCGTCTCGCCGTTGCTGTCGTATTCGACTCGATCCGCTTCGAAGGCTACCGGCTCATTGCTGTCAGGCGCCTGTGAGGTTTCGTCGCTGCTCGCGTCCTGGCCAAGGGCCGGTTGTGCCGCGAGGAACAGGGGAAGCGCCAGCAATCCTGCGAGCGACAGGGCGCCGCGCCGCCTGCTGCGCAGACAACGGAAGGTGGCCTGCAATGGTATCTGGGCGGGCGGGCGCATGGCTTGCCTATCGCAGCACTGGTGCTTAACTGCAATGCGCTGCGGCAGCGTCCTGTCGCCAAAAAGTCACGATTTCAGGAGATTTCATGCAGATTCGCTTTGTCGACGATTCCTCGGCACCTGCGGCGCGCATCATTGCGCATCTCGTCAATCAGGATGCCATGCCTGCCGGGCTTGAGCCGGTGCTGGTCGAGGCAGCGAAGATGTCGCGCTTTGCCGGCAAGGCGGGGCAGATGTTCGAAGGGTTCGTCGAGCGCGGGGGCAAGGTCGTTCGAGTCGCCCTGGCCGGAATCGGCGCGCCTTCTGCCGAAGATCGTCGCTCTGCCATCGAGAAGGCAGGCGCGGCGCTCGCCGCCAAATATCAGTCAGCCGGTGAGGACGAACTGCTTCTCGACCTTTCTGGCCTCGGGCTGTCTGCCGACGAGGCTGCCGCGGCTCTGCTGGGCGCGCGGCTGCGCGCCTGGCGCCACGACGTTTACCGGACCAAGCTCACCGACGACAAGAAACCGTCGCTCACCAGCATTGCGGTGAAGGGCGCGCCAGGCGGAACGCAGGCGAAATGGGAGGTCGAGGCGGCAGTTGCCGAAGGTGTCGAGTTCACCAAGCAGCTCATCACCGAACCGGCCAACCAGCTTTACCCCGAAAGTTTTGTCGCGCGCTGCGAGGCGGCGATGGAAGGCACGGGCCTGTCGCTGCGCGTGCTGCACCCCGACGAGATGCGCAGGCTTGGCATGGGTGCGCTGCTCGGCGTGGCGCAAGGTTCGGCGCGCGAACCGCGCCTGCTGGTCATGGAATGGCAGGGTGGCAAGAAGGACGAACGTCCTCTGGCGCTGGTCGGCAAGGGCGTCACCTTCGATACCGGTGGTATCTCGTTGAAGCCGCCTGCCGGCATGGAAGACATGAAGTGGGACATGGGCGGCGCGGGCGTCGTCGCGGGCACCATGCTGGCGCTGGCAAAGCGTGGAGCCAAGGCGAATGTCGTGGGTTTCTGCGGCCTGGTCGAGAACATGCCCGATGGCAATGCCCAGCGCCCCGGCGACGTCGTCACCTCGATGTCGGGGCAGACCATAGAGGTCATCAACACCGATGCTGAAGGCCGTCTCGTCCTGTGCGACGTGCTCACCTATGCCCAGCGCGAGTTCAACCCCGCCGCGATCATCGACCTCGCCACTCTGACCGGCGCGATGATTGTCGCGCTCGCTCACGAATATGGCGGCATGTTCAGCAACGACGAAGAGCTTGCCGCCAAGATCGACAAGGCAGGCAAGGCCACCGGCGACATGGTCTGGCGCTTCCCGCTCGGCAAGGCCTACGACAAGATGATCGACAGCCAGATCGCCGACATGAAGAATATGGGCGCGCGCTTTGGCGGATCGATCACGGCGGCCCAGTTCCTCCAGCGTTTCATCGAGGACAAGCGCCCCTGGGCCCACCTCGACATCGCCGGGATGGTCTGGGCCGACAAGCCGGGAGCCACCTGGGACAAGGGCGCGACCGGCTATGGCGTACGGCTGATGGACGCATTCGTGCGCGAGAATCTGGAAGGGTAGGGCCATGATCTGCCCACCCCTGGCCCCTCCCGCGTGCGGGAGGGGAGCGAGACTTGCCGAGCCTCGGGCGAGGATAGTCGCAGCGGGGTGGGTGCCGGAATGAGGGTCGGCTTCTACCTCCTGCAACGCGATCCGGTGGAGCGCGCTCTGCCGCAGATCGCGGCAAAGGCGATGGAAACGGGCCAGCGGATGCTCGTCGTCAGCGGCGATGCCGGTCTGCTGGACAGGCTCGACGCGGCGCTGTGGAGCGAAAAGGCCGACAGCTTCCTGGCCCACGGCCGGGCCGACCAGCCCCATGCCGAGCGCCAGCCGATCCTGCTTTCGCAGCAGTGCGAGGCCACCAATGGCGCGCGGCTCTGCGCTCTGGCTGACGGCGAATGGCGCGAGGAAGTCCTCGGCTTCGAGCGGGTGCTGCTGTTCTTCGACGATGCGCGCCGCGTGGCCGCCCGGCAGGTCTGGCGTTCGCTCGACGCGCTGGAGAACGTAGAACGCGAGTTTCACGAACAGCAGGGCGGCAGGTGGCGCAAGGTCGCCTGAACGAGCGGCCAGACTCCGCCGCCTGTCTTGCGGCGCAGCATTTTCCCGGCTAGGGGCGCGCCCACTTCAAGAATACGCAAAATTCGCAAGGAACACTGACATGGCGGCTACCCGCACTTTCTCGATCATCAAGCCAGATGCTACGCGCCGCAACCTGACGGGCGCCGTCACCAAGATGCTGGAAGAGGCAGGCCTGCGCGTCGTTGCCTCCAGGCGCATCCAGATGACCAAGGATCAGGCCGAGGGCTTTTACGGCGTCCACCGCGAACGTCCGTTCTTCAACGATCTGGTGTCGTTCATGACCTCCGGCCCGGTCGTCGTGCAGGTGCTCGAAGGCGAAGACGCGGTGAAGCGCAACCGCGACGTCATGGGCGCGACCAATCCCGCCGATGCCGCCGAAGGCACGATCCGCAAGGCCTTCGCCGAATCGATCGAGGCCAATTCGGTCCACGGTTCGGACAGCGACGAGAACGCGAAGATCGAGATCGACTTCTTCTTCAAGCCGGAAGAGATCGTCGGCTGAACTCTCGCCGCCCGGAATTCGCAAAGGCCGTCGGGGCGACCCGGCGGCCTTTGCATTTGGGCCATGCGGCCTTATCTTGCGCGGCAAAGGAGACACGCGATGCTCGGCATGGGTGAAGACGGCGAAAACTGTCCGTTCGAATTCAACTTCGATGAAAAGACATTCAAGATCGGCGACACCGTCAGCTATCGCGTGAACGGCAGCCTCGAGGGCTTTCCTTTCGTCGGCACGCTGATCGAGGTGCATGACGACTACGTCGTGATCGCGGGCGATCCGAATGACCCGGAAACGAAGTATCGAGGCACCCGCGAGAGTCGCCCGCTTGTCGAATTCAGCGAGGTTTAAAACTCGTCCGCAGCGTTCAACAGCTTCGTCAGCCGCTTGGGCGCGACCTCGCGCCATGACCGCTCCAGCCATTCGCCGACATGGTCCCAGTCCACGCCCTTGCGGTTGAGGATCAGGCCGATCCAGCCGCTCGCGCCGTAATAGGCGGGGCGGAAATAGATTTCGGGAGACCGCTCGGCCAGAGCGTACATCTCGTCCGCGCCGCTCGTCTTCACCAGCACGGCGATGTGCGGCTCCCCGTGATGCTGGTCGCTGAAATAGGCGAAGTATTTTCCGCTCTTGCCGCCCGTGCGCCAGCCGGGCGAGCCATGCGATTCGCGTGGTTCGGCTTCGGGCAGGGCGAGCGCCAGCTTTTCGACTTGCGACAGCAGCCATTCGGGCGAGGACTCGCGGCTGACCAGAGCCTCAAGGCAGCGCGAATAGAGCTGGTGCTCGGCGATCAGCACCCGTGCGGCGAGTGTGTCGGGCGTATCGCCGGGCAGGATCGCGACCGGGGTCTGGCCCAGCATTGGCCCGTCGTCGAGTTCGGCGGTGACGAGGTGGACGGTCACCCCGCCGTGGCTGTCGCCCGCCTCGATCGCGCGTTCGTGGGTGTGGAGACCGGGGTATTTCGGCAGGAGCGAGGGATGGACGTTAAGCATCCGGCCCTCCCATTTCGCCACGAAGCCGGGCGTCAGGATGCGCATGTAGCCAGCGAGCGCGACATATTCCGCGCCCGATTTCACCAGCGCCTCGTGCATCGCGGCGTCGTGCGTCTCGCGCTCCATGCCCTTGTGCGAGAGGACGAATGTCTGCACGCCCTCTGCTTCGGCCAGTTTCAGCCCCGCCGCATCGGCACGGTTCGAGGCGACCAGCACGATTTCGTAAGGGCAGGAGGGATTGCGGCTGGCGTAGAGCAGCGCGGCCATGTTGGTGCCGCTGCCCGAAATGAGCGCGGCGACCTTCGCCCGCGCCTCAGGCAAGGTGGACTGCTTCCCAGGACTCGCGGGCCGACCAGTCGTCGGCTCCGCCCTGTACAGTGCAGCCGCGCTCACCGGCCTCGATGGCCCCGATGACGTGAACTTCCTCGCCTGCTTCGGTGAGATCGGTGACGAGTCCGGCAACTTCGTCAGGGTTCACCGCCAGAACCATGCCGATGCCGCAGTTGAAGGTGCGCGCCATCTCGGCTGGCTCGATATTTCCCTGAGCCTGAAGGAACGCCATCAGCCGCGGCTGGACCCATGCTCCCGCGTCGATCCGCGCGTGAAGCCCGGCAGGCAGGACACGCGGCACGTTTTCGGTGAGCCCACCGCCGGTGATGTGGGCAAGGGCATGCACGCGACCGGCCCGGATCGCGGGCAGCAGGCTCTTCACATAGATGCGGGTTGGCTCGATCAGGGCGTCGATCAGCAAAAGGTCCTGATCGAACAGGGCCGGGCGGTCGAGTTTCCACAGCTTGTCCTCGGCAAGCCTGCGCACCAGCGAAAAGCCGTTCGAATGAACCCCGGACGAAGCAAGGCCGAGCAGCACATCGCCGTCGGCAACCTTGTCTCCGGTGAGCTGCTCGCCGCGTTCGACCGCGCCGACGCAGAAGCCGGCAAGGTCGTAGTCGCCATCGGCATACATGCCCGGCATTTCCGCCGTCTCGCCGCCGATCAGTGCGCAGCCAGCCAGCTTGCATGCCTCGGCGATGCCAGCGACGACTCGCTCGGCAACGCCGCCGACCAGCTTGCCGGTGGCGAAATAGTCNNAGTCGAGGAAGAACAGCGGCTCGGCACCCTGAACAATCAGGTCGTTGACGCACATGGCGACAAGATCCTGGCCGATCCGGTCGTGCCGGTCATGATCGATGGCGAGCTTGACCTTGGTGCCGACGCCGTCGTTGGCGGCGACAAGGATCGGGTCGCTGTAACCCGCCGCGCGCGGATCGAAAAACCCGCCGAAACCGCCGATATCGGCGTCCGCGCCGGGCCGGGCGGTGGCCTTGACCAGCGGACCGATGGCCTTGACCAGCGCGTTGCCCGCGTCGATTGAAACGCCTGCCTGTTCATAGGTGTAGGACGGGGTGTTTGATGTCATAGTCAGTCCCTTGGCGCATTCGCGCTTGGATTTCCATGGTGGTTTGGGCAAAAGGCGCCCGACCCGATCATGGCAAGTGCAATTTCCCTTCCTCCGCAGCTTGATAAGCTGGCGCTCTACGGCAGGCGACCGGCGCTGGTCGCGCTGGTCGCGCTGGTCGCGCTGTGCGCGCTGCTGCTGGCGCTCGGCGTGGCGGGAATCAGCGCCTTGATTGCGCAGATCGAAGGGGATCGCGGCATTCCGCCGATTGCCTCGTCCGAGGACATTCAGGTGTCCGGCATCAAGGTTAACGTCCATGCCGATTCCGCCGAAGAGGCCCGCAAGCAGGGCTGGCAGGAAGCGGAGCGCAAGGCCTGGGAAAAACTCAACGGGCCGAAGATGTCCGATTCGCAGCTCGATTCGATGGTGACCGCCATTGTCATCGAGCAGGAACAGATCGGCCCGCGCCGCTATATCGCGACGCTCGGCGTCATTTTTGACCGGGCCAAGGCCGGGCAATTCGTTTCCACCGAAGGCGGCGCGGCGAGAATGCGTTCCGCTCCGCTGCTGGTCATACCCGTGCTTTACTCGGGCGGCGTGCGGCAGGTTTTCGAGGTGAAGGGCCCGTGGCAGCGCGCCTGGGCCAATTTCCAGTCGGCCGCCAGCCCGATCCAGTATGTGCGGGCAACGGGCGGCGGTGGCGATTCGCTGATCGTCACGGCGGGCCAGGCCGGTCGGCGCAGTCGTTTCTGGTGGCGCAACGTGCTCGACCAGTTCGAGGCAGCCGATGTCCTGATTCCCGTCGCGCGGCTTGAACGGCAATGGCCCGGTGGGCCGGTGCGTGGCACCTTCACGGCGCGCTACGGCCCGGACAATCGCCTGCTGGAAAGCTTCACGCTCACTGCCAAGAACGAGGAGGGCGTTCCGCAGATGCTGAACACGGCGCTCGTCCGAATGGACCTGATCTATCGCGATGCGCTGGCGCGTGGGCTGCTGACGCCCGATCCGTCGCTCATGGCGGGTGAATACCAGATCGACGCGGCGCTTGCCCAACTCGCGGCAAAGCTGCGCGCGGTCGAGGATGCCAACAAGGCACCCGAGAAGGCCAGCGAAACGGCGACATCGTCAGGTACGCCGGCGCCTCAGGCGAGCGCGTCTGCCGCGCCGACCGTTTCGACGATTGCGGTCCAGTTCTCGACTCCCGACGCTGCTGCCGTCGACGCAGCGCTTGGCGCGGTGCGCGGCGCGCCCGGTGTGCGCGGTGCGGCAACATCCAGCATCGCGATTGGTGGAACGTCGGTCATGCGTGTCACAATCGCTGGAGATATCGATGCGCTGGCTTCGGCCCTGCGCGCCCAGGGCTGGCAGGTTTCCGTCGGCTCCGGCGCACTCAGGATCAGCCGCTAAGGCTCGCTTGCCGTGAAGCAGATCGCGCTTCCGCTTTCGTCCGGCTCCGGTCAGGCGAGCGCACCGCGCATCATCGTGGGTGTCGGCAATGCCGAGGTGGTCGAGGCGCTGCGTGAGCCCGAACGATGGCCGTTCCGCACTGCCGTGCTTTCAGGCCCGCCGCGCTCCGGCAAGTCGCTGCTGGCACGCTGGTTTTCCGAAAGCGGGCTGGGCACGGCCATCGACGATGCCGACGCGATGGACGAGCAGGCGCTGTTCCATCGCTGGAACCGGGCGCAGGAACAGCGCGAGGCGCTGCTTCTCGTAAGCAACGCAGGCGAAGAGGGATGGAAGATCGCCTTGCCGGACCTCGCTTCGCGCATCGGTGCTGCCATGCGGCTCGAAGTGGGACCGCCAGATGATGCCATGCTGGCCGACCTGATCCTGCTCCATGCCGAGATGCGAGGGCTTGCCCTTGACGATTCGGCAACCGCTTATCTTGTAGGACGGTGCGTGCGTAGCCATCTGGGCGTCGAGCAACTCGTGGCGGCGATTGACCGGATCAGCCTTGAGCGCAAGCAGGCGCCGACCCTTGCGGTCTGGCGCGAGGCGCTTGAGGAGATTGCCGGGCCTGACCAGCCACGCTTGCTTTGACGCGCGTTTGGTGGGAGAATCGCGGAATGATCAGGGGTTTGATCAGCTATCTGGACTCTGTGAAGGCGCGCGATCCTGCGCCCCGTTCGCGTTGGGAAGTGCTCCTGTATCCCGGCGTCTGGGCGCTGTTCTGGCATCGGGTGGCTCATGCGCTGTTCAACGCGCGGCTCTACTTCCTGGCCCGTGCGGTGAATCACTTTTCGCGGGCGATGACTGCCATCGACATTCATCCGGGCGCGACGATCGGGAAAAACTTCTTCATCGACCATGGCTTCACGGTGATCGGCGAGACTGCCGAAATCGGCGATAACGTGACGATTTATCAGTGTGTAACGCTTGGTGGCACCAATCCCACCAACGGCAAGCCGGGCAAGCGCCATCCGACCCTTTGCGACAATGTCATCATCGGTTCGGGCGCGCAGATCATCGGCCCCATCGTGGTGGGTGAGCGGGCGCGTGTCGGTGCCAATGCGGTCGTGCTGGACGACGTTCCCGAAGGTGCGACGATGATCGGCCTCAAGGCGCGCTCGACTCTGGTCCCGGCCGAGACATGGGCGCAGGAGTTCCTGCCCTATGGCACGCCGTGCAGCGACAAGTTCGATCCCGCGACGCAGAAGCTCGAACTGCTACAGTGCGAGATCGACATGATGCAAAAGCGGCTGTCGCAGCTGATGGAAGAACGCGATGCGAAAACCGACGCATCGCCCGAACGCAAGTGCAGTTGACGGAAAGGCGCTAAATGGCATCTGGGGCAGAGCGGGCAGGCACTTCAGGCACTAACGTCATCGCCTTTCCCAGGTCTGCCGCAAGCCAGGTCGCTTTCGAACGCCAGGAATTGCAGCGCATCCTCGATCTCTACGGTCGCATGGTCGCAGCCGGGCAATGGCGCGACTATGCCATGAATTTCGAAAAGGACGCGGCCAGCTTCAGCGCCTTTCGCCGGGCATCCGAACGGCCGCAGGCGCGGATTGAAAAGCGCCCGTCGCTGCGCAACCGGCAAGGCATGTGGACCCTGTTCGGGGAGGCAGGGCAGATTCTGCGACGCGGGCACGATCTTGGCGGCGTGCTGTTCCCGCTCGAACGGCGATTGCTAAAGGTTGTGGAGGGCTGAAGCCCTACTTCGATTTCGCTGCCAGGGTCAGCATTTCCATCGCGTGTGTCTGCTGCTCCATGCCGTAGGCCAGCGGCGCATCGCTGGACCTGTCGGAAATCTTCTTCCAGGCTGCGGCAATACCTTCTGCCGTCTGCTCGTCGGGCGGCAGGAGTACGCCGTCGTTCATGGTCAGCCAGAAACATTGGTAGATGCCTCCGCCAGCGCCCATCATGACATTCGAGGGCGCATCTTCGGAGACAAGGAAGGCCGCCGCTGCCGCTACCGACTCAGGCGTGAAGGCGTTGAACGCCTCTTCCGGGAATATGTCCTCGGTCATGCGAGTCCCTGCGGTCGGCGCGATGAGGTTTACGCGAATGTCGTGTTTGGCGCCTTCCAGCGAAAGCGTCTTTGCCAGACCGATGATGCCTGCCTTGGCAGCGGCATAGTTCGCCTGTCCGAAATTGCCGCCGAGCCCGGAGGAGGAGCTCGTCATCAGCACCCGGCCATAATTCTGCTCCCGCATCAGCGGCCAGACGGCATGTGTGGCATAGGCCGTGCCGAGCAAGTGCACGCGCACGACCAGCTCGAAGTCGGCTGGATCCATCTTGGCAAATGTACGGTCGCGCAGGATGCCTGCGTTGTTGATGAGCACATGGACGCCGCCCCAGCGTTCGCGCGCCTCCTCGACCATGGCCTGCATCTGCGAATACTCGGTGACGCTGGCGCCGTTGGCCATGGCCTCACCGCCAGCGGCTTCGATCTCGGCAACGACTGCCCGGGCTGCGTCGGAATGGCCGGTGCCATCTCGCGATCCGCCAAGGTCGTTGACGACCACGCGCGCGCCGCGCCGTGCCAGTTCGAGCGCGTAGGCGCGCCCGATGCCGCCGCCAGCTCCGGTCACGATCGCGACCTTGCCATCGAAATCGATTGCCATGTGCCTGTTTCCTTCCGCGCCGGGCGATGCCACGGTGTGCAACCATGTTCAATGCCCCCGACCGACTTGCCGTGAGGCTGGCTCGTCGCCATAGGGTTGCGCATACCGAATCACGACAGAAAGGCCCGGCGATGAAAGTTCGCGTTCATGTCAGCCTCAAGCCCGGCGTGCTCGATCCGCAGGGGCGCGCCATCCACCATTCGCTCGAAGGGCTTGGCTTTTCGGGTGTCAACGACGTGCGGCAGGGCAAGCTCATCGAACTCGACGTTGACGAAGGCGTTACGGACGAGGCGCTGGACGAGATGTGCCGCAAGCTGCTCGCCAACATGGTGATCGAGAACTACCGGGTCGAAAGGGTGGCCCAAAAGGAAGCGAGCGAATGAGCACGTTTCGTTCGGCGGTCGTCACCTTTCCCGGCTCGAATTGCGACCGGGACATGGCGGTCGCCATCGAGCAGGTGTGCGGCGGTGAAGTGCTGCGTGTCTGGCACGGCGATGCCGAGCTGCCGTCCGGCCTTGATTTCATCGCGCTTCCCGGCGGCTTTTCCTATGGCGACTACCTGCGTTCGGGGGCCATGGCGGCGCGTTCGCCGATCATGCAGGCGATCGTCGATGCGGCGGGGCGCGGCGTGCCCGTGCTGGGTGTGTGCAACGGCTTTCAGGTGCTGACCGAATCCGGCCTTCTCCCCGGCGCGCTGATGCGCAATGCGGGAATCCGCTTCGTATGCCGCGATGCCCGGCTCGCGGTCGAGAACGCGCAGTCGGTGTTTACTGCCGGATGGCGGCAGGGCGAGGAGATCGTGATCCCGGTCGCTCACCACGACGGCAATTTCTTTGCCGACGATGCCACGCTGGACCGGCTGGAAGGCGAGGGCCGCGTCGCGTTTCGCTACTGCGATCAGGTCAACGGATCAGCGCGGCAGATCGCGGGCGTCCTCAACGATGCAGGCAATGTACTCGGCATGATGCCGCACCCTGAGCGCGCAATCGAAAAGGCGCAGGGTGGCAGCGATGGGCGCAAATTGTTCGAAAGCGTAATGAACGCGCTGGCTTCGGCCTGATCCGAGCATCGCACGGAACGTGCCCACGCCGACTAGGCTGCGTTGCTTTCCTTCTGACGCGGCGCGCGGAACAGCTTGAGCGCGTCCTCCGGTTCCATCGGCCGACCGAAGTAGTATCCCTGGATCTTCTTGCAGCCAAGGTTGCGGACCACGGACAGTTCCTTGTCGGTCTCGACCCCTTCCGCCGTGGTCGACATGCCGAGGCTGTCCGCCATGGCGACGACTGCGCGGATGATCGCAAGGCTTTCGACATTGCCGGTGGCCGCGCCCTGAACGAAGGAGCGGTCGACCTTGATGGTCGAGAAGCGCAGCTTGCGCAGGTAGCCGAGCGAGGAATAGCCGGTGCCGAAGTCGTCGAGCGCGATCGGGCAGCCTAGGGCCATGACCTGTTCCAGCACAGCGCGGGCGTGATCCGCGTCGCGCAGGAAGATGCTTTCGGTCACTTCGAGTTCCAGGCGGTGCGCTGGCAGCCGGCTTGACGACAGGGCGCCTACCACGCTCGCCGCGAAATTCGGATCGAGCAGCTGTTCGCCCGATACGTTGACGGCAACGCGAACGTGCTCTGGCCAGCGGACGGCTTCGAGGCAGGCCTCGTGCAGCACCCATTCGCCGATCGGTACGATAAGCCGCGTGTCCTCCGCGAGGGGAATGAACTTGGCCGGGCTGATCGGGCCATGTTCCTTGCTGTTCCAGCGCAGTAGCGCCTCGAAGCTCACCACGCCTTCGGTGTCGGCGTTCACCACCGGCTGGAAGTTCAGGTGAAATTCGTTGAGCTCGAGCGCGCGGCGCAGCGAGAACTCCAGCTTGCGGCGCTCTTCCGCATGCGCGTGGAGCGATGGCTCGTAGGTAAAGTGCTCGCCGCCGCCCTTGTCCTTGGCGCGATAGAGCGCGAGGTCGGCATTGCGCATCAGCGTCTCGACCGTCGCGCCGTCGCGCGGACCGACCGCCGAACCGACGCTCGCACCGACATAGAGCGTATGATGGTCGACCTCGTAAGGCTGCGACAGGCGCTCGATCACGCGCTGTGCCACGCGATGGACGCGCTCCATGTCCGAAGCGTCGCGAACGACGACGGCGAACTCGTCGCCGCCAAGTCGGCCGCACAGTTCGTTTTCGGTCATCTGTTCGCGCAGGCGCTCGGAAACGCGCGCGAGTAGCTGGTCGCCGACGAGGTGACCCAGCGTATCGTTCACCGCCTTGAAGCGGTCGAGGTCGATCATCAGGAAGGCGCAGCGCGTGCGCCACTGTTCGGCATAGCCAAGCGCATTGCCCAGCGCCTCGGTCAGCATCATGCGGTTGGGCAGGCCGGTCAGCGTGTCGTAGCGCGCCATGTGTGCGATCTTGTCGGAGCTTTCGCGCGCTTCGGTAACGTCCGAACCGACACCGCGAAAACCCGCGAAGCTGCCATGCTCGTCCAGCTTGGGCGTGCCCGACAATTCCCACCAGCGCGGCATCCCGTTGATCTGCACCCTGACGAGCAGGTTGGAGAAGCTTTCGCGGCGCTTGAAGCGTTCGGCTAGGTCATGAAGACTGGTATGGAACTGACCAGATTTCCAGCTCGGCCCGGCGATCAGTTCGATGATCGGCTTGCCCTCGCAATCCCTGGCGCTCACGCCAAGAGCATAGGCGAAGCGCGGCGAAACGGCGCGAACGCGGCGGGACGTGTCGATCTGCCACAGCCAGTCCGCCTCGCCCTCCTCGAATTCGCGCAGGAGAAGCGAAACCACCTCGTTGCGCTCGATCATCGCTGCTTCGGCGCTTTTCGTGGTGATGAAACGACGGGCATTCTGCAGGGAGCCTACCACGACGGTAATCGTGAAGGCGGCTGCGACCGCGGCCATGTCGTAGGAAGCTGCAAACAGCAGCTGGGTAACGGCAGCCCCGCCAATTGTAAGCGCAAGCAGCATGACTGCGAGCGGGACGGCAGGCAGCAGGATCGCAGTCGCCGTCATCAGCATGGCGAGGACCGTCCAGATCTTGAGCTGGAGCGTGGTATCGCCGAATATCTGGCCGATCCCGATCGGCAATACCCACACCATCGCGTTGACGATCGCGCTGACGGATTGCTTCTTGACCTCTTCGCTCGACATCCGGCGGCGGTCTGCGTCGATCAGGGTGCGGTCGATGCGGGCAAGGTAGTAGAGCGAAAAGCCGAGGACGACGAGCCAGGCGATAATCGCCACAACCGGAATCGCCGCGAGCATGAGCGAGGCGACAGCGATACCGGCGATGCCCTGAACCGCGATTCGCGAATGCGTGCCCTTCGCGAGACTGGCATATTGCAGGCCGCGAATGCGTAAATATTCGGCATCCTTTTCATCGGAAATACCGAGCACTGCCAGAATTGACAGCTCGGACGATGCGGGAGCTTGGTTAGTGGCTTCGGTTTTCACAGGGCGGGAATAACCCGCAGAAGGTTAGCGCCGCGTAAAGGTACCTAGGATCAAGCGCCGAATTTTGCGCCGGCAATTCGCCTATTCGACGGTGACGCTCTTGGCGAGGTTGCGCGGCTGGTCGACGTCGGTCCCTTTGACCAGGGCGACGTGATAGGCGAGCAGTTGCACCGGCACGGCATAGACCAGCGGCGCGATCAGCGGATGGACCTTGGGCATTTCGACAACGGCCATGCAATCGTCGCCTGCATCGGCGATGCCTTCCCAGTCGGAAATCAGCACGACCTTGCCGCCGCGCGCGGACACTTCCTGCATGTTGCTGACGGTCTTTTCGAACAGCGGACCCGACGGGGCCAGAACAATCACAGGAACGCCCTCGTCGATCAGGGCGATGGGCCCGTGCTTCATCTCGCCCGAGGCATAACCCTCGGCGTGGATATAGCTGATTTCCTTGAGTTTCAGCGCGCCTTCCAGTGCCAGCGGATAGTCCGGCCCACGCCCGAGATAGAGCACGTCGCGGGCGGGCGCGATGTGGTGCGCCATGGCCGCGATTTCCTCGTCATAACCAAGCGCGGCATTGAGCATGGCAGGCGCTTCGAGCAGGTGGCGCACGATTTCCGCCTCTTCCTCGCGGCTCATCCGCCCGCGCACGACCGCCATGTGCGCAGCGAGTGCAGCCAGCACGGCAAGCTGGCAGGTGAACGCCTTGGTCGAGGCGACCCCGATCTCGGGTCCGGCGTGGGTTGGCAGCAACAGATCTGCCTCACGCGCCATCGAACTGGTCGGCACGTTGACGACGACGGCGATGGTTTGCCCCTCGGCCTTGCAGTGGCGCAGCGCGGCGAGCGTGTCCGCCGTTTCCCCCGATTGCGAGATGAACAGGGCAAGGCCGCCCGGCTCCAGCACCGGATCGCGGTAACGGAATTCGGAGGCGACATCGATGTCCACGGGCAGGCGAGCGAATTGTTCCAGCCAGTATTTCGCGACCATGCCCGCGTAATAGCTGGTGCCGCAGGCGACGATGGTGATTCGGTTGATCTTCGAAAGGTCGAAATCCATCTGCGGCAGGGCAACGGACTGGTCGATCTGCCGGATGTAGCTGTGCAGGGTCTGGGCGACCACGGTCGGCTGCTCGAAGATCTCCTTCTGCATGAAGTGGCGGTAGTTGCCCTTCTCGATAGCAGCGGCCGATGCGCCCGAGGCGACGATCTCGCGCTCGACCGGATTGTTCTGCGAGTCGAAAATCTGCGCGCCCTCGCGCGTGATGACGACCCAGTCGCCTTCTTCGAGATAGCTGATGCGCTGGGTGAGCGGTGCAAGCGCCAGAGCGTCCGAGCCGAGGAACATCTCACCCTCGCCATAGCCCAGCACCAGCGGCGAGCCGAGACGCGCGCCGATCAGCATGTCAGGGTGCGAGCGGAAGGCGATGGCGAGCGCGAAGGCACCGCGAAGCTGGGGCAGGGCGGCCTTTACGGCTTCCTCCGGACTCTGGCCTGCCTCGATTCCTTCCGAGACGAGATGGGCGACCACCTCGCTGTCGGTCTCGCTCTCGAACCGGCGGCCGCGCTCGGTCATGGCCTCGCGCAGGGTCTTGAAGTTCTCGATGATTCCGTTGTGGACCAGCGCGACTTCGCCGGTGGCGTGCGGGTGCGCATTGGCAGCGGTCGGCGCGCCATGAGTGGCCCAGCGGGTGTGTGCGATGCCGGTAGTGCCCGGTGCGCCGTCGCGTTCCAGTTCCAGCGCCAGGTTAATGAGCTTGCCCGGCGCGCGGCGGCGGATCAGCTCACCGCCGTGGACGGTGCAGACACCGGCGCTGTCGTAGCCGCGGTATTCCATCCGCCTCAGCCCGTCGACCAGACGGTCCGAAACCTCAGCCTTGCTGACGATGCCGATGATGCCACACATTGTCTGTCTGTACGCTCCGCGCTTGGTGGTTAACGACAATAAGCCACTGCTATGCGCGGACAAGCTTGAGATTTCGTGTAGCGATAATTTTGGGAGCGTACCCCGCGATCAATCGCCATCAAGCAGATCGCCGAGACCTACGAGCAGCGATCCCTCACCGCGGCTCTGGCCTCCACGGCTGCCTGCCGCGGCAAGCATACGGCCTGCGAGGCGCGAGAACGGCAGCGACTGGATCCAGACCTTGCCCGGACCGCGCAGGCGCGCGAAGAATACGCCTTCGCCGCCGAACACCATCGACTTGATCGAGCCTGCACGGATCACGTCATAGCTGACCGACGGCGTCAGCGCCGCAAGGCAGCCTGTATCGACGTGGAGCTCCTCGCCGGGGCCAAGTTCCTTTTCGACGACCGTGCCGCCCATCTGCACGAAGACCCAGCCATCGCCGGTCAGCTTCTGCATGATGAAGCCTTCACCGCCGAACAGGCCGGTCATGATCTTTTGCTGGAAGTGGATGCCGATCGAAACGCCGCGTGCTGCGGCCAGAAAGCTGTCCTTCTGGCAGATCAGCGTGCCGCCGAGCTGGTCGAGCTTGATCGGCAGGATGTGGCCGGGAACCGGCGCAGCAAACGCGACGCGCGCCTTGCCCTGTCCGTTGTGGGTGAACACGGTGGTGAACAGGCTCTCGCCGGTCACCACGCGCTTTCCCGCGCCGAGCAGCTTTCCCATGAAGCCCTGGCCTTCGCCTCCGCTGCCGTCACCGAACACGGTCGTCATCTCGACGGAGGCATCCTTCCAGACCATCGCGCCCGCCTCGGCAACCGCGCTCTCGCCGGGATCGAGTTCGATTTCGACGAATTGGAGCTCATCGCCTCTGATCTCGTAGTCGACATCGTCGCTGACCGATGCGTTGCGCGAATGGCTCCAGGGATTGTCTGGCATTGCATGATCTCCGCAGGTGAGGGGGCTATCTGGCCTTGTCGGCCTTCTTCTTCATGGCGTCGTGGAAGCGATCGGCCCAGCCAGGCTTCACCAGTTGCTCGCCGCGAACCAGTCGAAGCTCACCGTCGGCCACGTCGCGGCTGACCGCGCTGCCCGCACCGACGATGGCGTCCGCGCCGATCCGCACCGGGGCGATCAGCGAGGAGTTGGACCCGACGAAGGCGCGCTCGCCGATCTCGGTGCGATATTTGAAGTAGCCGTCATAGTTGCAGGTGATCGTGCCAGCGCCGATGTTGGCGCCAGCGCCCACGTCCGCGTCGCCCAGGTAAGTGAGGTGGTTGGCCTTTGCGCCAGCGCCCAGCACCGTCTTCTTCATCTCGACGAAATTGCCGACCTTCGACTTTTCCTTCATCACCGCGCCGGGGCGCAGGCGGGCGAAGGGACCAACCTCGCAAGCCATGCCGATCTCGGCACCCTCGATATGACTGAAGGCGCGGATGGTTGCCTTGTCGGCCACGGTCACGCCGGGGCCAAAGAACACACTGGGCTCGATCGTGACGTCGCGTCCGAGTTTCGTGTCCCAGGAGAACCAGACCGAGCCGGGATCGCGCAGGGTCACGCCATCGGCCATCGCTTCGGACCGGCGAAACTGCTGCCACTGGGCCTCGGCATTGGCCAGTTCCTCGCGGCTGTTGATGCCTGCGACTTCATCCGGCGTGTCGGTGGTGACGACAGCACAGGTCCGACCGTCGCCGTGTGCGATATTGACCACGTCGGGCAGGTAATATTCGCCCTGCGCATTGTCGTTGCCGACACGGGCGAGCAGGGCGAACAGGTCCGTGCTGCGCAGGGCCATCAGGCCCGAATTGCACAGCGGACAGGCGCGTTCTTCCTCGCTCGCATCCTTGTATTCGACCATCTTCTCGATGACGCCGTCCTTCGCGACGATCCGGCCGTATTGCAGCGGATCGTCAGGCTCGAAGCCGAGCACGACCACGGCAGGTTCATCGGAGTGGTTCAGCCGTTCGAGCATGGCCTGCATGGTTGCCGCCGTGACGAAGGGCACGTCGCCGTAGAGGATCAGCACGTCCCCCGAAAAGCCGGCCAGCGACGCCTCGGCCTGCTGGACAGCGTGACCCGTGCCAAGCTGCGGTTCCTGAAGCGCAATAGTCGCGCGTCCCGATAGTGCGGCTTCCAGCTGGTCCTTGCCATGTCCTGCGACCACGACCTGATGCGCCGGCGACAATGCGGCGACGCTGGCGAGCAGGTGATCGATCATCGCGCGGCCCGCAATCGGGTGCAGCACCTTGTGCAGATCGCTCTTCATGCGGGTACCCTTGCCAGCGGCGAGGACGATTACGGCGAGGGCTTTTTGGGGATTGGCTGCAGTCATGGTCATGCCTCATGCCACCAAACTGTTGCCGTTTCCATTACAGCCGGGCATCGGGCCACACCATGTTGCAAATCCCTT
Organism: Novosphingobium sp.; assembly: GCA_020446505.1. Taxonomy (GTDB): domain Bacteria; phylum Pseudomonadota; class Alphaproteobacteria; order Sphingomonadales; family Sphingomonadaceae; genus Novosphingobium. The sequence continues at coordinate 58,841 of JAGREN010000022.1, forward strand.
TCGAAATTGTCGGATTCGACCTCGACGGCACACTGCTCGACACCCACGGCGACCTTGGCGAGGCGCTCAATCATGCGCTTCGCAAGGGCGGGCGCGAGCCGGTCGCGATGGACGAGGTGCGCGACCTGATCGGCGGAGGCGGCCGCAGGATGCTGGAGCGGGCGCTGGAAAGGGACGGCGGGCCGAGCGACGAGGCCACGATCAATGCGCTGCACCGCGATCTTCTCGCGCATTACGAGGAAAACATCGCGGTCCACTCGCGGCTGTTTCCCGGCGGGGCCGAGGCGCTGGACGCATTGGCGGCAGAGGGCATCAAACTGGCCGTTGTGACCAACAAGCTGGAGCGGCTGGCGCTGCGGCTACTCGACGAACTCGACCTGTCGCACCGCTTCGCGACTGTCCTTGGCGGCGATTCGCTGGGGCCGGGCAAGGCCAAGCCAGCGCCTGACCTGCTGCACGAGATGGAGGCGCGCTGCGGCGGCGGCCGCGCGGCCTTCGTCGGCGACACGACCTATGACACCCGTGCCGCGCGGGCCGCGGGTCTGCCCTCCATCGCTCTCGATTTCGGCTACAACGACATGGCCCCCGCCGATCTGGGAGCGGACGCGGTAATCTCGCACTACGATGAACTGGCTGCCGCGTTGTCTGCCCTGGTCTGACGCTTGGCCTTGCGCTCTTCGGCGGAGTCGGCACGCACGAAGGATACGACGGCGTCCCCGTCGGTTACCGTGGGGGAGCGGACCGAGGAGAAGATTTCAAAGCTGCCGTCCTCGCGAACTACCGCGAAGGGCGCTTCACCGTCGTCCAGATTCTTTCTGAGGTCTGCAAAGCCATATTGCTCTGTGATGCGGGTGGCGCTGAATACCCAGTCCTCGACGATCCGGCTCTGTAATTCGTAGATGTCGAATGGCTGGCGGAACACGGTTCCGCTGCGAGGCACGGTCATCCCGCTGCGCGTGTCAGGGGCGATCTGCAGCACCTTGTGATAGCCCATTTCCGGGCCAAGCTCGGCGCAGACCAGCGAATTGTAGGCGTCGCTGTCAGACGTGGCGATGACGTGATGGTAATCCGGCCAATCGAAATGGTGCCGGAAATTGTCATCGAGCATGTCTCCGGCATGGCTCTCGATTTCCGCCCGGCGGGCCGAGCGAAGGGCAAATTTGCTGGTGTCGGCCATGGCGACCCGTACTCCGGCCTTCGACATCGCTTGCGCGGCGGCCACGGACCATGAGTTGACTCCGATGAACATCAGCCCGTCGCCCTCTGGCCGCGCGATGCCAAGCCAGCTCGCCCACATCCTTGCTGTGAAGCCGTGCGCGACGATGGTGACGATGGCTGTAACGAAGGCGAGCGGGACCAGAAGTTCGGCGCCCGGCACGCCGCCTTCGGTCAGCCGCAAGGCGAAGACGCCGGTAATCGCCACGGCCACGATCCCGCGCGGCGCGATCCAGGCGATGAACAGACGTTCGCGCCATGTCATCGACGTGCCGAGCAGGCTGATGAGCACGGTCAGCGGTCGTGCCACGAACATCAGCAGAAGCAGGTAGAGCACGAATTCCACGCGCAGGCGGCTGATGAGATCCCAGTTGAGCGTCGCCGACAGGATGATGAACACACCCGCGATCAACAGCACGACGAGGTCTTCCTTGAAGCGGCGCAAGGCATGGCCGGAGAACGTCTTGCGATTGGCCATCACGACGCCCATCACGGTGACGGTTATCAGCCCGCTCTCATGCTGGATCGTGTCGGCGGCAACGAAGGCGGCAATCACGATGACCAGCAGCATCGGCGCCTTGAGATATTCCGGCACCAGACCGCGCGGGAAGGCCCATGTGACGGCCAGTCCGAGCGCGAGACCGAACAGGCCCGCCAGCAAAGAGAGAAACAGGACCAGTGCGATGGTTTCCCAGCCTCCGCCGGAATGGGCGCCCTCGAAGGTCATCTGCGAATAGATCAGCACTGCCAGCAGGACGCCGATGGGATCGTTGATGATCGCTTCCCACTTGAGCGTATCGCCGACCCGGCGCGGCACGTTGATCGCTCGCAGCATCGGACCGATCACGGTAGGACCGGTCACGACGAGGATGCCACCGAACAGGGCGGAAAGCTGCCAGTCTATCCCGGTGCCCCAGTGGACCGCGAGAGTGCACAGGCCCCAGCCGATCGGTACACCGAGCAGGACCAGTCGCCATACCGTGCTTCCGGCTTCTCTCAGATCCCGGAAATTGAGTTGCAGCCCACCTTCGAACAGGATCACGGCGACGGCGAGCTTGATGATCGGCTGCTGCAAGTCTCCGAAATCGGACGCGGGATCGAGGTAGCCGAGCACTGGCCCGGCAATGATTCCGGCGGCAAGCAGGAACACGATGGCTGGTCGGCCCGTGCGCCATGCGACCCACTGCGCGACGATGCCCGCTACGCCGATCATGGCAATCTTGATCATCAGGGTTTCGGAAGCCATGAACTCTGTTAGCCGATGTCGCGCCCTCGACAACAGGGCTCCATAGGTAAATGCCTGACGCGAAACCGGGTTTCCGCGATCAAAACAGAATGAAGGGAAAAGAGGATGTCACAGCAAGCTCGCAAGCTCCGCGCGTTGATCGAGGCGGGCGATCACTTCGTCGCAGCCGAAGCCTATAGCGCGGTCACTGGCCGAATCGTCGAGCATGTCGGGTTCAAGGCGGCCTATCTTGGCGGACATGCCTGCAGCGCCTTTCACTATGCCATTCCCGACAACGGCTCCTATTCGCAGCTTGAGCAGATCGATCAGGCGGCGCGCATCGCGGCCGCCATGGACATTCCGCTGATCTCCGATGCCGATACGCTCGGCGAGACCGTTGCCGACGCCTATCGGCTCACGCAGATGTATGTGCGCGCCGGGATCGCGGGCTACCACGTCGAGGACGAGGTCAATCCCAAGCATTCCAAACACGTCAACGGCCTGTGCGCGATCGAGGACATGCAGCTTCGCATCGAGGCAGGGCGCAAGGCGGCTGGAGATTCCGGGTTCGTCATCATCGCTCGCTGCGACGAGATGTATCCCAGCGAAATGGGCGGCGGCGGCACCGGCTCGGTCGAAGAAGCGATCAGGCGTGGCAAGGCCTATGCCGAGGCGGGGGCGGACATGATCGTGTTCCCCATCGCCTCGCCCGAGGCGCACCAGCAGATCATCCCGGAAATGCCGGTTCCGGTCTGCACCCTAGGCTTCGACCTGCCGGACACGGCTTGCACGCTTTCGACCGGCTGGGGCTGGGCGACGGCAGCGGCCAATCACCTCAAGATGGCGCGCGAGCTGATGGAGCATGGCGCGGTGCAGTCGGCCAATTTCAACTTCCCTGAGAAGTACGAGCTTATCGGTCATCCGGTCTATGACGACCTGATCGAGGACTGGGCCAAGCGCACGGGCAGGCCGACGCGGCCCAACCACGCGCCCTGACGGTTATTTCGGCGGTTCCGCGCCTTCCGGCAGCACCATGATTTCCAGTGCCTTGTCCGGATCGAGCCATTTTTTCGCGGCGGCAAGGATGTCCTGCGGTGTCAGTGCCATCAGCCGCTGCTCCGAAGCGAGGTAGCGGTCGATGCGGTCGGCTTCGTCCTGGGCCCGGTCGACAAGGCTGAGCCAGCCGCCATTGGACTTGAGCGCATTGTGCAGCGATTCGATCATCGGTCGGCGCGCTCGCAGCAGCAGGTCCGTATCGACGGGCGCGCTGCGCAGGCGGGCGAGCGTCTCGGCGATGGCCGCCTTGGTGGCGGGGACTTCGGGCAAGGCAACCGAAGCCGTCACGTCGAAGGTGCCGTAGCCTGGCCAGTACCGCGACAGGCTGCTCGAAGCACCGGGCGAATAGGCCTTGCCGAGCGCCTCGCGCAGCGTGTCGATCAGGGAAACGCGGGTCACGCGCTCAAGCAGCTCCAGCGTCAGCGATGCGACGGGGTCGGAATCGTCGCGGGTCGGCCAGACGTAGCGGATCACCGCCTGATCGGCTGGGCCGGTGTGCCGGATTATTCGTTGCTCGCGATCCGCCGTGAATTTGCGTAGCGGTTGTTCCGGATAGTCGCTGAAAGCCGCGTCGCGCGCTGGCAGGGCGCCGAATGTCGAAGCGACGGCAGAAATGGCCGCCTGCTCGTCGAAATCGCCGACCATGCCAATCTCGATGGCGCCCTTGCGCAGGCTGTCTCCCATTCCTTGTTTGAGGCTGTCGTAGTTCAATTGGCGGTACTTCTCCGGCTCCTGCAGCGAGAAACGCGGGTCGCCGTCGGACAGGATCCTGCCGAGATTGAAGGACAGCGCCGAACCCGGCGTGGCCGTCGCCTGCGCGAAATAGCGGTTGATGTCCTGCCGGTGGCGTTCGACGCCTTCTGGGCGGAAGCCCGGATCGGTGATATAGGCGGCCCAGACCTGAAGCTGGAGCGCAAGGTCTTCCGGGGTCGTGCGCGATGTGGCGACCGTAGCGGCCTCTTCGGCGACGAATTCGTTGTTCACCGTGCGGCCTGCGAGAAGCGACTGCAGTTCATCCTCGCTATGCGCACCAAGGCCGCCTTCGGCCAGATAGGGAACAAATTCGGTCGAGAAGGGCGCGCCGATCCGGTCGAGCTTGCGGCCGCCATCGATGCTCAGCTTCACGAAGACCTTGTCCTTGTCGATGTCCGTGCGCTTGAGATTGAGCATCACGCCATTGGCGAAACGAATCTCGCGGATACCGAGTTTCGGATCGACGTGGTCGCTGGTGATCGTGCCCGGCGTTCCGAACTGGGTGTAGGCAAAGGCGGTCGTCTTCTGATCCGTATCTCTGGCGATCTTTGCACGGAGCCCCTCGTTCCAGGCCTTGCGCAGTGCTTCGGTGCCGCCTTCGGGCTCGTATCGACCGCGAAAGCGGATCAGCGGATCGTCGAGCGGAACAGCCTCGCGCTTGAGCGCAGCGAGCACGGCTTCGGGCGTGATCTGCGGCGCGAAGGCTTCGAAGCGTTCGAGCACCGTTTGCGGAGCGGAAGGCACCGTGCGGTCGCGAACCAGGCCCCAGATCGGCTCGGCCAGGGCGCGGTGCGTGCGCGTGTCGGCGGAGGCAGCGGCATTGCGGAGGTTGGTGCGGATACTGGCTACCTGCTCGGCGATCTCGGCCTTGGTGAAGCCGTAGCGCAAAGCGCGGCGATATTCGATTGTCGCCGCGATCAGGCCCTCGCGCCACTTGCGGTCGCTGGTATCGACGATCAGGCGCGTCGTCCGCGCATCCTTGAACACGTCACCCGTGCCAAAGCCGGCTCCGCGGAACGGCGGTGTAGTCTGGCGCGAGATGCGCTGCAGGCGGCGATTGACGGCATCGTAGCCGATTTCGCGCAGCAGGTTCTCCTGCCGCCGCGCGATGCTGTCCTGACCGCCCTGCCAGGGGCCGTTTCGCGTGATCTCGGTCCGCTCGGGCAGAGCCGGATCGATGTAGATGTCGGTGCGGCCCTTGTCGGCGAAATCGATCGGTCCCGAGTCCGGCTGCTTTTCCGGCGCTGGCCCGGTCCAGTCGGCGAAACGTTCGCGGATCTTGGCCTCGACCATGGCCGGATCGAAATCGCCGATCACCACGACAGTGGTATGAGCAGGCAAATATTCGCGCGCCCAGAAGGCCTTGAGAGTTTGGGCCGACGCCTTTTCCAGCGTCTCCACGGTGCCGATCGGCAAGCGCTGGGAATAGAGCGAATGCGGATAGGCGAACTCGGTCGAATCTTGGAATTCGCGCAAGGCATAGGAATTGCGGTCGCGCAATTCGGCAAGCACGACCCCGCGTTCCCGGTCGACTGCTTCGGGCGAGAATGTCAGCTCGCTTGCCGTCTCGCGCATCAGCATGAGAGCGAGGTCGAGCAGCTTGGGATCGTTGCGCGGCAGGTCGAGCTTGTAGTTGGTAGCGTCGAAACTCGTCGAAGCATTGGTGTCCGCGCCGAAGGCCAATCCTTCGCGTTCCAGCAGCTTGACCATCTCGCCTTCAGGCACATGCGTGCTGCCATTGAAGGCCATGTGTTCGACGTAATGGGCAAAGCCGCGCTCCGCATCGCTCTCGTCCAGAGAGGCCGCGCCAACGTCCATGCGAACGATGGCGGTGCCTTGCGGGGTCGCGTTCTTGCGCACGACATAGCGCATGCCGTTTTCGAGCTGGCCGAAGCGGTAGGCCGGATCGACGGGAATGTCGCTGGCCTCGAAGCCCCAGACACCTTGTTCTTCCGGCGCTGGCGCCGAGGCAAGCTGCGCGGGCTGTGCCGCGCAGGCAGCAAGAAGCGGCAGGAGAACTGCGAGAACGGACAGCCTTCGCAGCAACACCTTACTTCCCCCGCAGTTTCCTGTGCTGGCTGAGGTCGAACACCTCGCTCGGCCCGCCATCGTCCTGAAGCAGGCCGAGACGGCGCGCAACTTCCTGATAGGCCTCTTCTTCACCGCCGAGATCGCGGCGGAACCGGTCCTTGTCGAGCTTTTCGCCGGTGGTCATGTCCCACAGGCGGCAGCCGTCCGGGCTGATCTCGTCGGCAAGGATCAGGCGTGAGTAATCGCCGTCCCAGATGCGGCCGAACTCCAGCTTGAAGTCGACAAGGCGAATGTTGATCGCGGCGAACATGCCGGCGAGGAAATCGTTCACGCGAATCGCCATCGAGGCGATGTCCTGCATTTCCTCGTTCGAGGCCCAGCCGAAGCAGGCGATGTGCTCTTCGGCGATCAGCGGGTCGCCCAGCGCATCGTCCTTGTAGCAATATTCGATGAGGGTGTGCGGCAGCGGCTCGCCTTCGGGGATGCCGAGCCGCTTGGAGATCGAGCCTGCCGCGACATTGCGCACGACGACCTCGATCGGCACGATCTCGACCTGCCGGACGAGCTGCTCGCGCATGTTGAGACGGCGGATGAAGTGGTTGGGCACGCCGATGTGATTGAGGCGCGTGAAAACGAACTCGCTGATGCGGTTGTTGATGACGCCCTTGCCCTGGATCATGCCCTTTTTCTGGGCGTTGAACGCAGTCGCATCGTCCTTGAAATACTGGATGAGCGTGCCGGGCTCAGGCCCCTCATAGAGGATCTTGGCCTTGCCTTCGTAGATCTGGCGGCGACGGGACATTTCACTATCCTTGATGCGCCAAGGCGGCGCGGGAAAGACCAAGCCCCGGCGCTTGCAATCCGCTGTTCGAGACTGCACGGCCGGGGCTTGCCCGCTATATAGTCGATGGCGGCGCAAAAGCAAACTGGCCCGCAGTGGCGGGGCGAAGGTGAGGTGAGGGCGATGGCTGTAACGATCGAAGCCCTGACCGGAGTGGAAATCCTCTCTGCCATCAACGAACTGGCTGCACTGCGCATCACGGTATTTGCCGAGTGGCCCTATCTCTACGACGGCGACGATGAATATGAGCGCGAGTACCTGCGTGAATTTGTCGACGCGCCGGATGGCGTTCTTGTGGCTGCGTACGATGGCCCGAAGATCGTCGGAGCCGCTACGGCCTCGCCAATGTGGGCGCAGAAGGCTGAGTTCCGAGCGCCGTTCGAAGCCCGCGGCATAGATACCGAGAACCTTTTCTATTTCGGCGAGAGCGTGCTTTTGCCTCAATATCGCGGTCAGGGCATCGGCCATGCCTTTTTCGATGCGCGCGAGGAGCAGGCGCTGAACTGCGCTGCCAGTGCCGCTACCTTCGCAGGCGTTATACGGCCCGACGATCATCCAGCGAGACCGAAGGACTATCGCCCGCTCGACGCCTTCTGGCGCAAGCGCGGCTATGCACCGGTTGATGGCTTCGTGACGCAGCTTGCATGGAAGGAGCACGGCGAGGCGGAGGAAAGCCCCAAGCCCATGCAATACTGGCTGCGCGAGTTCTGACGCCGTCTGAGCCGCTCAGTAGCTCTTCGGCAGATCCAGCACTTTTTCGGCGATGAAGCTCATGATGAGCTGCTCGGTGATCGGCGCGATGCGGGTGGCAGCGGCCTCGCGGTAGAGCCGCTCGACGTGGTACTCCTTGGCATATCCCATACCGCCATGGGTTGCGATGGCCTGCCATGCGGTATCGTGCGCGGCACGCCCTCCGAGGAATTTCGCCGCATTTGCCTCTGCGCCGCATGGCTTGCCGCTGTCGTAGAGACGGGCGGCCTTTTCGCACATCAGCCATGCGCTTTCGATCTGCATCCAGCGTTCGGCGAGGGGGTGCTGGATGCCCTGGTTCATGCCGATCGGGCGGTCGAACACGACACGTTCGCGCGCGTAATTCGCCGCGCGCCGCAATGCGTCGCGGCCGATGCCGATGGCCTCGCTGCCGATCAGGATTCGCTCGGGATTGAGGCTGTGCAGGATGTAGCCGAAGCCCTTGCCTTCCTCGCCGATGCGATCCTCTTCGGGTACGAACAGGTCTTCGATGAAGATCGCGTTCGAATCGACTGCCTTGCGGCCCATCTTGGGGATGCGGTGGACGTCGATCTTGGTCCGGTCGAGATCGGTGTAGAAGATGGTGATGCCGTCAGTCTTCTTCGCCACGTCCTCGAATTTCGTGGTGCGCGTGAACAGCAGGATCTTGTTCGCGACCTGCGCCGTGGTGGTCCAGACCTTCTGGCCGTTCACGCGGTAGCCGCCCGGAACCTTCTCGGCGAAAGTCTTGATGCGCGTGGAGTTGAGGCCCGCGTCAGGCTCAGTGAACCCGAAGGCCACCTGATCCTGACCGGCGACGAGGCGCGGAATCCAGCGGGCCTTCTGCTCGTCGGTGCCATAGAGCAGGATTGGGTGCGGGCCGAACAGGTTGACGTGGATGGCCGAGCTTGCGGCAAAAGCGCCGCCGCACGAGGCGACCTCGCTCATCATCGTCATCGCTTCGGTGACGCCGAGGCCGGAGCCGCCATATTCCTCCGGCATGGTGATGCCGAGCCAGCCGCCGTCGGCCATCGCGCGGTGGTACTCGCGCGGGAACTCGCCATCGTCGTCGCGCGCCAGCCAGTATTCGTCGCCGAAAGGAGCGCAGGCTGCACGCACGCCCTCGCGGATCGCCTGGAGGTCTTCTTCGGTGGGCAGCGGGCGAGGCTCGCTCAAGCGGTATCTCCTGAAGGTCGTTTCATCATCAGCGCGCCGCGCACGGTGCGGCACACGATCTCTTCGTTCTGGCTGAGGCCGAGATGTTCGAAAGTGACAATGCCCTGTGTCGGGCGTGACTTGCTCTCGCGCAGTTCCAGCACGGTGGTGCGGGCGTGGATCGTGTCACCCGCAAAGACGGGCTTGGGAAAGGTCGTATCGCTCATGCCGAGATTGGCCACCGTCGTGCCGAGCGTCGTGTCCTGCACGGTGAGGCCGACCACGAGGCCAAGCGTCAGCAGCGAATTGACCAGCGGCTTTCCAAACTCGGTCGTCGCCGCATAGGCATGGTCGATGTGAAGCTGCGCCGGATTGCAGGTCATCGTCGAGAACATCATGTTCTCGGCCTCGAGGATGGTCTTGCGCACCTCGTGATCGAAGACCTGTCCGACTTCGAACTGTTCGAACCACAGCCCCGCCATCGTCAGGCCTTCGGCTCGACGGTGTAGTCAGCCATGTCGGGTCGGCGCAGCATCTTCCAGTATTCGACATTGGGGCCGGGGAAGGCGAGTACGATCTTGCCGGTATGGTGGCGGTAGTAGCCGTGAGCCGTGCCGCTTTGCATCCAGATCGTGTTCTCCAGACGCTCCTGCAACATTGCGTTGAAGTCCGTGCAGGCCTTCTCGGTCACTTCCATGGTCGCAAGATCGTCCTCGACCATGCGCTTGAGGCATTCGACGACGTAGTGGACCTGCTGCTCGGCCAGCACCGTATGTGACGATGCAAGGCCGGAGTTCGGGCCTGCCGTGACGAAGAAGTTCGGAAATCTCGGCACTTCCATGCCCTTGTAGGCATAGGGGATGGGGTTCCAAAGATCCTGCAGGTCCACGCCGTCGCGACCCTTTATGTCGAAGGCCGCGAAATGTTCGATGGCATATCCGGTCGCCAGAATCAGCGCATCGCATTCGATCTTGCGCCCGTCGGACAGAACGATGCCATCCGCCTCGCAACTCTTCAGCTCGCCTTCAACCAGGTCCACATCCGGCCGCATCAGCGTGTCGTAGTAACCGCAATCGAGGATCGGCCGCTTGGAGAAGAAGGGGAAATCGGGCCGCACCTTTTCCAGCAGATCGGGCCGGTCGGCGAGCTTCTTCTCCATGTAGTTGATCGAGGTGAGGCGCGCTGCCTCGTTCATTTCCGACACGCCGCCGGTCCGTGCCCGATATTCGGGATCGATCTGGCCGGGGCTGGCAGTGCGGGTCATCATCGTGGAGAACCATTGCAGCCGTTGCCACTGGGTGACGAACGGGATGTTCTCGAGCGCCCAGAGCTCGTCAGGCGCGACATTCTGGAGAACGCGCGGATCCGGCATCATGTAGTTGGGCTGGCGCTGCAGGACGGTCAGGTGGCTGGCGCGGTCGGCAAGCCCGGTGCTTATCTGTGCCGAGCTGGCCCCGGTGCCGACGACGACGATCTTCTTGCCGGACAGATCGACGCTGTCGTCCCAATAGCCGCCATGCAGGACCGGACCAGCGAAACGGTCAAGGCCCTCTACGTCTGGAAAGGACGGCCTCGTAAGGAAACCCGTCGCCATGATCAGGGCGCGGGCCCGATAGGTTACCTCTTCCCCGCCGCGCGTGGCGGAGACGATCCATTGTTTCGCCTTGTCGTCCCAGGCGCAGCCGGTAAACGACGTCTCGAAGTCGATATGATCGGTTATGCGAAACTTGCGGGACACACCTTCGAGGTATTCCCGATATTCGCCGCCGCGCGGGTAATACTTCGACCACGAGGAATTTTGCGCGAAGGAGATCGAATATTCGACGCTTGCCGTATCGACCGCGACATTGGGGTAGGTGTTGACGAACCAGGTGCCGCCTACCCCGGTGTTGTGTTCGATCACGCGATAGTGGAATCCTGCCTGCTTGAGGCGGATCGCGGCGATGATGCCCATCATCCCGGCACCGACGATGAGCACCTCGAAATCCTCGGGCGGCACCCTGGTGGCTTCGATACCGCCAACGCCGATCGCGAACCCGGTGGCTTCGCGACCGACGCCGAGCGAATCCTCGGTCAGTTCGCGATCCAGACAGAACTCCGCCATCTGTTTGAACAAGGCCGCATCGGGTGCGGTGATGACCGGCTCGGGATCGCTTTCCATCGCGTCGACCAGCCGCGAGCGGATTTCGGCGACTGCCTGCGCGTCGGGTTCCTTCGGTACTTGCACGGTCTTGCCGGAAAACGATGAACCGCCGGCGCGGGGTGCCGCATCGAAGGCCGGTCCGAATTTCGCAAGCAGGGTCCGGTCGCCGGTAAGGTGAACAAGCGCAAGCAATGCCACGACCGGGTCGAGAGCCTCGACTGCTGCGCGCAGGCGTCGCGACCAATCGCTATCCGTTATAGCCGCGTCGGCTTCCGCCATGATGCCTCTCTCCCGCGAATCCGATATGATGCGCGGGCTTCGTAAGCCGATTCAGGCGGACGAGTCCATCGCCCTGCGGATATCGGCTCAGGTCGCGTCCATGCCGTCGTCGACGTTGAGAACTGCGCCCCGGATGATCTGGTTTTGCGGCGAGACGAGATAGAGCAGGATGTCGGTATATTGCTCGGGTGGAGAGCCGGGGCGGATCTGCATCATCCGCACAAACAGGTCCATGTCGAACTTGTCCATCGCCCCGCCGCTGCCGCCGGTTCCCATCGGCGTGTTCACCGATCCGGGCGCGATAGCGTTGATGCGCACGCCCGACTTGATGACTTCGGCCTGAAGCGACTTGGTCATGTGCGCCACGGCCGCCTTGCTGGAGGTATAGGCCGTCACATAGGCATAGCCCCGGAAAGCGGTGGCGGACGAGATGTTGACGATGGCGCCGTCGCTCTTCAGCAGGTGCGGCATGGCCGCCTGGCTGAGGAAGAACGGTGCGCGCACGTTCACGCCATAGATGAAGTCCCAGCTTTCGGGCGTCACGTCCTCGAGCGCCTCGATCCTGAGCACGCCCGCGATGTTGCACAGCGCGTCCAGCCCGCCGAGTTCGGCGACCGCCGCTTCGATGACCGGCTTGCAGTTCGCCGGATTGAGCAAGTCCGCCTTGTGCGTGACAATGCTTCCCGAGCCGCTGGCCGCAGCCTTGGTCTCGGCGAGGCCGGCGTCGTTGACATCGACCGCGAAAACATTTGCGCCATTGGCCACGAAGGCGAGCGCAGTCGCCCGGCCTATGCCCGATGCCGCTCCGGTCACCACCACCTTCAGATTGCTGACGTCCACTTCCATGCTGCTCTCTCCCTGACTCGACTTGTCTTATCCGTGCTTGATTTCGCCTGCGGGCATCGCATGAATGACTGCATCGGCGCGGGCCTTGAAGACCTCGAGCGTCGGCTCGTGCGAGGGGATGATCCAGAACTCGCGCTTTTTCGCCTCGCGGATGATGACTTCCGCGATCGGCTCCGGCCCGACCATCGAGGTGATATAGGCCTCGACCGCCTTGTCGCCGCCCTTGGCGTGATATTCGCCGACACGCTGACGGGTGATCGCGGTGTCGACGCGGCTGGGCGCGACGAGCGAAACGCCGACCGGGCTCTGCTCCATCAACAGCTCGATCCGCAGCGAATCGGCAAAGCCCCAAAGGGCATGCTTGGCCGCGACATAGGGAGCGATGCCCGGAGCGGCGAGGAAGCTCGCCTGCGAGCCGGTGATGACCAATTGCGCCGGAATGCCCTGCTTCATCAGGCGCGGCACGAAGGCCTTCGACATGTGGACAGGGCCCATCAGGTTGACCGCAGTCACCTTGGCGAAGAGGTCGAGGTCGGGATCTATCGCTGGAGTAATCCCGTGAATGCCGGCATTGGCGAATACGAACACGAGCGAGCCATTGGCCCAGTCCAGTGCTTCCGCCGCAAAAGCATCGACAGCCGCGAAATCGGCCATGTCGACCTGACGCGCGATAACATCGACGCCCTTGGCTTCGATCTCCCTGGCGACGGCATCGAGGCCCGCCTTGTCGATATCGGCCAGTATCAGCCGTGCGCCTTCGTCCGACAGCTGCCGCGCCAGACAGCGCCCTATGCCGCTCGCCGCGCCCGTTACGACTACTGTCTTGCCACTTGCGTCCAGCTTGTCGCTCATGATCCTCTCCTCGCCTGTGCCTGCGATGGTCGTTGTCGCCGTGCTTAGCCCGCCACACCGTCAAAGCAATGGCCTCTTGGGCCTTTTTCATATTTACGGATTTTGCCGCGTCTAAAGTCGGCTGCCTTGCGAAAGCGGGCCTCGTGGGCGACAAGGCCCGCTGTTTAACGTGGCAAGGCGCGTAAGGCGTCTCCATATGGGCTGCAGGCGGCATCGGCTATTGTTTGTCGAGTGCCGGAAAGTGTCGGCCGGGAAGAGGCAGGTCAGGAATGAGCGATCAGAACAGTGCGATGACGCCCGAGGAAGTCCTCGAAAAGTACCGCGTCGAGCGTGAAAAGCGCCTGCGCGAGGACGGCACCGCGCAATATCGCGAGCTGACCGACGCCTATGCCGAGTTCGACCGCGACCCCTTCGTGGAGCCAGGCTTCACGCGCGATCCGATCACGGAGGACACGGACGTCGTCATCATCGGCGCGGGTATCGGTGGCCTCACGACGGCAGTGCAACTGGTCAAGAAGGGCGTGACCGACTTCCGCATTCTCGACCGCGCGGGCGATTTTGGCGGCACCTGGTACTGGAACCGCTACCCCGGCTGCATGTGTGACGTCGAAGCCTACGTCTATATCCCGATGCTTGAGGAAACCGGCTTCATGCCGTCGGAGAAGTATTCCAAGGCGCCGGAAATCTTCCGCCAGTGCCAGCTTCTTGGCGAGAAGTTCGACCTCTATTCAAAAGCCCTGTTCCAGACCGAAACGCACGAGGCGCGCTGGGACGAGGATGCCAAGCGCTGGATCGTCACTACCGACCGGGGCGACGTGCTGCGCGCGCGCTATATCGTCGTGGCCGGCGGTATCCTCCACAAGGCCAAGCTGCCCGGCATTCCCGGCATCGAGAAATTCAAGGGCGCTGCGTTCCACGCAGCGCGCTGGAACTATGACGTGACCGGCGGCGGTCCGACCGAACTTCCTACCAAGCTGGGCGACAAGACCGTGGCCGTCGTCGGCACTGGCGCGACTGCCGTGCAGGTCGTGCCGACCATCGCGCCGATCACCAAGCAGGTTTACGTCGTGCAGCGGACGCCCTCGGCCGTCGGGGTGCGCAACAATGCGCCGACCGACCCCGAATGGTTCCACAACCAGAAGCCCGGCTGGCAGCAGGAGCGTATGTGGAATTTCACGGCCATGACGTCTGGCCTGCCAATCGATGAAGACATGGTCGGCGATGCCTGGACCGAAGTCTATCGCGGCGAAATGGCGCACGGCGGCGCCGACAAGACCAAGATGCCGAATGTCGAACGTCTGATGGTCGACATCGGAATCATGAACCGCTGGCGCGAACGCATCGAGGAAACCGTCAAGGACAAGGAAACGGCGGAGGCGCTCAAGCCCTGGTACGACCTGTGGTGCAAGCGCCCGTGCTATCACGACGAGTATCTGCCTGCCTTCAACCGCGACAACGTAAAGCTGCTCGACACGGACGGGCAGGGCATCGACGCCGTGACCGAGACCGGGATCGTCGTTCAGGGCAAGGAATACCCGGTCGACATCATCGTCTTCGCCACCGGCTTCGAGACCGGCACGATGTACAAGCACCGCATGCACTTCGAGGTCTACGGCAAGGGCGGCAAGAGCCTGTCCGAAGACTGGGCCGAGGGCACCAACGCGCACACGCTGCACGGCCTGCTTTCGCGCGGCTTCCCCAATGCCTTCCTCTACAGCAGCGCGCAGGGCGGCTTCGCGACCAGCATCGTCCATTCGCTGCAGGACCATGCCGAGCATACCGCAGAGGTCATCAGCGCCCTGAAGGAGCGTCAGGCCACGACCATCGAGCCGACGCCAGAAGCGGAAGAAGAGTGGTGGAACTGGATCCTGACCGGCGTCGAGTACGGCTACGACCAGATGAAGGAATGCACTCCAAGCTGGCTTAACGGCGAAGGCAACCGCGATCCCTCGCGGATGAAGATGATGATCTATCTTGGGCCGCTGAAGCACTATTCCGACAAGTTGCGCGAGTGGCGCGCGAGTGGCATGCCGGGAGTGGAGATAAACTAGCGCTCCGGAAAGTCGGGACAGGATGCACGGGAAAGCGACGCAAGGACAGGCAGGTACGTCTTCACGGTTTGGCACCAAGGGACCGCGCGTCGTCATTATCGGCTCTGGCGTTTCCGGCATTCTGGCCGGGGTCAAGCTGCTCGAACGAGGCTGGCGCGATTTCGTCGTTCTCGAAAAAGCGGAAACGCTCGGCGGCACCTGGCGGGACAACGTATATCCCGGCGTTGCCTGCGATGTGCCGGCCCACGTCTACGTCTATTCCTTCGCGCCCAATCCGGCGTGGAAGACACGCTATGCCAAGGGTCCGGATATCTGGCGCTACTACCATGATGTAGCAAAGCGTCACGGCGTGCTGGACCACATCGAATACGGAAAGAACGTCGTTCACGCGGGTTTCGATGGCGTGCGCTGGACTGTCCAGACAGCAGACGGTTCGAACTACGAAGCCGACGTCGTCATCGGTGCGCCCGGACGCCTGCGCGATCCGAAAATGCCCGACATTCCCGGCATGGACAGCTTTGCCGGGCCCAGCTTTCACACGGCCCGTTGGGACACATCCGTGTCGATCAAAGGCAAGCGGGTCTGCCTGATCGGCGCTGGCTCTTCCGGCGTGCAGATTCTGTCCGCCGTGGCCCGCGATGTGGCGCAGATCACGCAGTTCCAGCGCACGCCGCAATGGGTGATGCCCGTCGCCGACGAGGCGGTCCCCTGGTGGAAGCGGCTTCTCTTCAGGTTGCGGCCTTCGGTCCTGCGCAGGACCTACCGCCAGATGCTCGATTTCAGCAACGAGCGCGGTGCGCTGGCCTTCGAGAGCAAGCAGGCGCGGGCCGCGCGTGACAAGATGTGCTCCGATGCCCTGCTGCGCATCCGCGATCCGGAACTGCGGGCGAAGCTCACACCGGACTATGATGTCGGCTGCAAGCGCCTCGTCATGTCGGAAACATGGTTCGAGGAAGTGCAGCGCCCCAACGTTTCGATCGTAACCGAGGCTATCGAGCGGATCGAACCGACCGGCGTGCGCACCAAAGACGGCGTGCTGCATGAATGCGACGTGCTGATCTACGCCACCGGCTTCGATGCCCATGCCTATATCCGCCCGATGAGGCTGACAGGCGAGGACGGGATCACGCTCGATCAGGTCTGGGCCGATCTGCCGCTGACTTACCGCTCCGTGTCTATTCCGCACATGCCGAATTTCTTCATGCTCAACGGGCCGAGTTCGCCGGGCGGCAGCGCCTCTATCATTGGTATCGTCGAGACGCAGTGGGATTACATTGCCCAATTGCTTGACCGGATCGCCGCAGACGGCGTTCTTATCGCGCCTCGTGAAGAGAGCGCGAAAGCCTGGCTGGAAACGGTGCGCGAACGGGCGCGCAATTCGGTCTGGTCCACCGGCGGCTGCCAATCCTGGTATCTCGATCACACCGGGACGCCTGCCTACGACGCGGTCAGCCTGCCGCAGTTGCAGGCCAGCCTCGCTGCGCCGGTGATGGACGACTTCGAAGTGAGGGCGATCTCCACGCAATAGACTGAATTGCGGAAAAACCGATCACAGAATATATTTCAATCGGTTGGAACGATTTGTGCGCGAGGCCTATTAGAAGTGCAACACAGACAAACCAAGGAGTGCACTTCACATGATCGGACGCCCTATCCCGGACGTTACCCTCAAGACCCGCGTTCGCGACGACGAGATCGACGGTCCCAACCCCTTCCGCTGGCAGGATCTCGACGTACGCGACGAATTCGCCGGCAAGAAAGTCGTGGTCTTTTCGCTGCCCGGCGCTTTCACACCGACTTGCAGCAACGAGCAGTGCCCGAACTTCGACCGCCTCTATGACGAGTTCCGCCAGCTTGGCGTCGACGAAGTCTACTGCGTGTCGGTCAACGATGCCTTCGTGATGTATCAGTGGGGCAAGCAGCTCGGCGTGAAGAACATCAAGCTCCTGCCCGATGGCTCGGGCACCTTCACCCGGCGCATGGGCATGCTCATCAACAAGGACCATCTCGGCTTCGGCATGCGCTCGTGGCGCTATGCCATGGTCGTCGATGACAACCGCATCACCGAGTGGTTCGAGGAGCCCGGCATCAACGATGTGGGCGCCGACGAAGACCCCTACGGCGCGACCTCGCCCGAGACGCTGCTCGATGCGCTCAAGGCGAAGCTGAAAGTCGCGGCGTGAGCGAAGGCCTGCCGGGCGGTCAATCCCCCTCCGCCGTCCGGCAGGCCCCGCTACTGGTCACGGCAGACCTGCCGCCAGACATTTTCGCATGGGCCGATGGCCTGCGCCGCGCGCATTTCCCGCCCGAGCGCAACAAGCTGAAGGCCCATGTCACTCTGTTCCATGCGCTGCCGCCCTCGGTTTACGACGAACTGGTCCGGCTGCTGGCAGACCTGGCCGGAAGCGCCGCTCCTCCAGAGGCGCGTGTGAGCGGGCTGATGAAGCTGGGCAAGGGAACTGCGCTAGCCATCGACAGCCCGGACATGGTCGAACTGCACCGCGTCATTCAGGACCGGATGCATGGCCTGATGACGCCGCAGGATACGCAGCCCCTGCGCCTGCATATCACCATCCAGAACAAGGTGACGCCGGAAGAGGCGAGGGCGCTGCAGGCTGAGCTCGGTCCGGTGCTCGGCCATCGCCAGTTCCGCTTTCATGGTTTCGAGCTGTTCGCCTATGAGGACGGCCTCTGGCGTCCGCTCAGGAGCTTTCCCTTCCGGCGGTGAAACGAGTGGTTGACCCATGCACGGCCCGGCCCTAAGAGCGCGGCCTGCCCCGGCGCTGCCGGGTGACAGCCTGATGTGGCGGAGTAGCTCAGCCGGTTAG
>JAGREN010000023.1:0-263 GCA_020446505.1 Novosphingobium sp.
GCCCGACGTGCTCGATCCGGCGCTCCTGCGCCCCGGCCGTTTCGACCGGCAGGTTGTTGTCCCGGTTCCCGATGTCGATGGTCGAGAGAAGATTCTTGCCGTCCACATGAAGAAGGTGCCGCTCGCGCCTGACGTCAATGCGCGCGTGATCGCTCGCGGCACGCCGGGCTTCTCCGGTGCGGACCTCGCCAACCTCGTCAACGAGGCGGCGCTGCTGGCCGCACGGCGCAACAAGCGTCTCGTCGCCATGCAGGAGTTCGAGG
>JAGREN010000023.1:269-21897 GCA_020446505.1 Novosphingobium sp.
GGTGATGATGGGCGCGGAACGCCGCTCGATGGTCATGACCGACGACGAGAAGCGCATGACCGCCTATCACGAGGCAGGCCACGCCATCGTCTCGATCAACGAGACCGCGAGCGACCCGATCCACAAGGCGACGATCATCCCGCGCGGCCGTGCGCTGGGAATGGTCATGCGCCTGCCCGAGCGTGACAACTACTCCTACCACCGCGACAAGATGCACGCGAACCTTGCCGTCTCGATGGGTGGGCGCGTCGCCGAAGAGATCATCTTCGGTCACGACAAGGTCTCGTCCGGCGCTTCGTCAGACATCCAGTACGCCACCGATCTGGCGCGCAACATGGTCACCAAGTGGGGCATGTCCGACAAGCTCGGCCCGCTCCAGTACGAGAGCAGCCACGAAGGCTATCTCGGCATGGGCCAGACCCAGCGGCTGATGGCAGGCGAGGAAACCAACAAGCTCATCGATGCGGAGATCCGCTCGCTGGTCGAGGGCGCTCACGCCCGCGCGACCGAGGTGCTCACCACCCAGCGCGACAAGCTCGAACTGCTGGCCGAGGCGCTGCTCGAATACGAGACCTTGAGCGGTGAGGACATCACCGAGCTGATGGAGAGCGGCAAGCTCGACCGGCCCGACCAGCCGAGCGGCCCGGCCCGGCCTGTCGGCACCGGCAGCGTTGGGGTGCCAAAGGCTGGCAAGCGGTTTTCCGGCGGCGGCGAGGCACCGCAAGGCGCGTAACCTTTCGCCTTTTCGGCAGTATGAGCTTATGATACACGGTGACGCATAGGCACCGCCATTCCGGCGGTCGGTTCCACGGGTGCCACAGTCATGCTCTTGCGCGTTCCTCGTCTGGTTTTTCTAGCCTTGGCAGTTACGGCCCTTGCGGGTCCGGCTGTGGCAGCACCGGGCGACATGAGCGTCGCGACCTTCCTCGGCAAATACGAGGCTCTGAAGAAGAAGGGGCTGTTCGCGATCGGGAGCAGCGATATCGGCGCGCTCAGACGCGAAGGCGAGGCGGGAGGCGCTGCCTATCAGGCGCGCATTGCCGCCGACAAGGCAGCAGGCAGGCCACCGCATAGCTGCCCTCCGGCCAAGCCGGCCATGGGGCAAAGCGAGTTTCTCAACGGCTTGAAACGCTATCCGCCTGCCGCGCGTGATACGACGACAATCAAGATGGCCGTCGCCGATCTGATGAAGCGCAAGTACCCCTGCTGAACGGACCGCCTAGATCTTAGCCAGTTTCTGGTCGATCGCCTGCCACAGCGAGGCAAAATGCTGCGCCGAAGGGCTCGACGGAGCGAAGGCGCCCACCGGCATCTGGCGCACTGCACCCTGCTCGACAACACTGGAATAGGGGATGGTCGGCCAGCCCGGATTGGCTTCTTTCGCCTCGCGGTGGAGGGTGCGCCGCACGTCGAGCATCGAGAGCACCGGCAAGATCGGCGGGTGTGCTTTGCGGTTCGCGGCGACCTCGCGGATCACGAGGTCGAAGGCGCGCCTCGAAAGGGGCGAGGGCGGAAGAGGGACGATGACGAGGTCCGCTGCCCGCATGACCTGCGCGCTGAGTTCGTTGAGCACTGGCGGACAGTCGAGGATGATCCGCTCGTATCGCTTGCCCAGCGATTCCGCGAGTTTGGCGACTCGCTTGCGTTTGCCGAGCGCCAGCAGTGTCTCGTCCAGCGCCCGGATAGACTCGTCTGCGGGGAGCAGATCGAGATTCTCGTATGCAGTGTGCCTGATGAGCTTTTCCGGATCCCGGCCGCGTGAAAACAGGGACTCGGCGGGTTTCGCATCACGCGATTCGATGCCGTAAAGGTAGCCAGCACCGCCAGCCGCATCGAGATCCCAGAGCAGCGTGCGGTGTCCGGCCTGGGCCGAACACCATGCAAGGTTGGCGGACAGAGTCGTCTTACCGACGCCGCCCTTGACGCTGTAGACTGCAATTGTCGCCGAATCGACGTGAGAACCCCTGCCGTTGGAGACGCCGGGGATCTTGGGGAGAGTGCGGACCTTCCTGGTCAACGACCCCGTCAGCCGTCGTAGTCGGCGCCGATCGAGGTGTTGCGCGTGGGCGCGGACGCGGTGACGCGAAGCGCCTCGGCCGACTGGCTGAGCGAGCCGATTTCGTCCATCTCGTCGTCGTCTTCCGGAAGAACGCGGCGCAGCGAGGTGACCAGCGTTTCTTCGAGTTCACCGGGCTTTACCGTCTGTTCCGCGATCTCGCGCAGGGCGACGACCGGGTTCTTGTCACGGTCACGATCGATTGTGAGTTCGGCACCGCCGGAAATCTCGCGCGCACGCTGTGCTGCAAGCAGGACGAGATCGAAACGGTTGGGAACCTTGTCGACGCAATCTTCGACGGTAACGCGCGCCATGGGCACTCCGGAAACTGGTTTGTTGCGGGAAGCTGGTCACCTAGTGCCGGGCATGTCGAAAGTCAAGGATTTGCGCGGTCCGGTCACGGGCCAAAAAAAGGGGCCGGATTTCTCCGGCCCCCCAAAATCCCTCGGTGGAGGGGTATATGGTCCTTCCCGACCTTAGCCGCGTTCCGGCTCCGGCGGCGGCGGCGGAGGCGGTACCGGGCAGGAGTCGTTGACACTCACGACCGTGCCATCCGGGCAGGTCATCGTCTCGGGCGCTGCCGGCGGCGGCGGCGGGGGCGGCGGCGGCGGCGGCGGAGGAGGCGTATAATCGTCCTCGCGACCGAACTTCACCGTCACCTCGACACCGTACTTGCGGGCTTCCTCGTACGAAGTCGTCATGAGGAAGTAGGGGTACTGGAACGGGTAGATCGGCTTGCGGTTGTTGAGGATGTTCTTGCCCCACAGAGCGAACTCCCAGGTGCCGCCACCAATTTCCACGTCGCGCAGAGCGATGCGGCCATTCACGATCTGCTTGTTCGGAATGAACTCGTAGGGTGCGAAAGCCGGGAAATCGATCACGTTCTGGTGATCGCCGATGACGCGCGACTTGCTCTGGAACACCATGTCGGCACGCAGCAGTAGCGTGGCATCGCCGACGATGGGCTGGCTGACATATTGACCGAAGGCCGAGCCGACCCACCTGGGCTGACCGGTGGGCTTGGGATCGTAGCCATCGGCCAGGGCCGGATCGACAGGCGCCGTATACTTGTTCTTGGTATAGCCGGCTGTGCCGCCCAGCATGAAACCGTTGAACGGAGAAACGGTCAGTTCGAGTTCGACGCCCTTGGCCTGAATCGTGCCAAGCTGGACAACCGCGATCGGAAGGTCGCGACGCCGGATCGCGGTGCCGCTCGTGGTAGCCTGGGCGTTGATGTAATCGACCTTGTACGCCGTCGCATTGAAACGCACACGCTTATCGAGCAGGTCGAGCTTGAAGCCGCCTTCCCAAGACTTGGCATATTCAGGTTCGAACGGAATATCGGCGTAAATGCCGCCCGAGAGGAAGCCCGTGGAATACTTGCCAAAGAACAACATGTCGTCATTGGGCTTGAAATTCACGCCAAGCGAATAGGTGAACTTCGATTTCTTGAAGCTGCCATCCAGTGTATTGTTGAACTGGATCGTATCACCGACGACCAGGCCTTCGTTCTGGAACAGGCCGTACTTGTCATCCTTGGTGTAGCGACCGCCCGCGACAAACCCGAGCTGATTGGTCAACTGATACTCGATCTGGGCATAGGCAGCATAGGACTTGGTCGTACCGATGGCCCACTGTGCGCCGCGGAATGAAGTGCCGTCGCCAAGCGGCACATTCGTCGTTATCGGAGCGAAGGCGACATTCGGCTGGAAACCGAGCAGACCGGAGTCCCTCGTTTTCGCATGGAAATACAACAGACCGGCAGTCAGGTTCAGGCTGTCGCTCGTGTAATTGATCTGGAGTTCGTCGCTGATCTGGCGGTGACGGCCATAGCTTTGACCCTCATAGGGAGCGAAGTAGGAACCAACCGGAGCGGCAAGGCCTGCTGCCTGAGCTGCATCCGCAGCTGGGCCGAAGGCACCGTTGATCAACTGTGCATACGATCTGTTTACGGTCACCCCGCCCCCGACTGGGATCGGAATAAACTCACCGGTGTAAAGTGCTTTCGCACCAGCCGTGTATTCAAGCCCGCTCAGGCCCGCGATCGTGGCGCCGCCCGAGAACACTGCATTGCGACGATAGCCGAAGGTATTCTTGACCGTAACGCTATCGCTGGCCTGCCATTCGATCACGAAGCTGTGACCTTCCACGCGCTGATAGCCTGGCGTAGCGAATGCCTGGTTGGCCGCGTCGGGACGACGGTCATTCGGGTTGAGCACGATCGGTCCATATGCGCCCCCGCCGACTGGCTGGGCAGCTATGATTCCCGCCAGCAAGCCACCAATGAAGTTGGGGTTCGAATCGTTGACTCTCGTACCGTCGGCAAGAACGTTGCGGTTGCCGACCGTGTTGATCATCGGCGTGACGCGTGCGTCGCCAGTGAAATGGCCCTTGCTCCAGTCGAACTTGTATGTTGCGGTAACGGAACCGCCGTTGTCGAAGCGCAGGGCGGCAAACACGTTTTCGTAGTTGCGCCCGCCGAGCCACTTGGAGGACGTCTGACGACCGACATTGCCGAAGGGGTTGGTGCGGTCCCAGACGATGCCGGGGGCAAGGTTCTTGACGTCGCCGCGGCTCTCGTCGTGGATGTAGGTGACGTAGGCGCTGAACGGGCCGAACGACGGCGTGTCGATCGTCGTTCTGGTGCGGAGCTGGCCTTCGTTGCCGTAGCCGACCATCTGGGTGAAGGCCATGTCGCCGGTCGGGTTGCGGGTGACGACGTTGATCGCGCCCGCGGTCGAGTTACGGCCGAACAGGGTGCCCTGCGGTCCGCGCAGAACTTCGATACGCTCGACTTCCATGAGTTCGCCGAGAGTACCGCGGCTGCCGCCGATGTAGACGCCGTCGATGTTGAAGGAGATTTCCTTGTCCTGCAGCGGCGCCGACGGGTTCGAGTTGACGCCGCGCATCGCGAAGGAGATTGCCGCCAGCGAACCGGCGGTGTTACGCATCACGAGGCCGGGAACGAGGCCGGTCAGGTTGGCGATGTTCTCGATCTTGTTGGCAGCCAGAGCGTTCTCGTCCAGCGCGGTAACGGCGATAGGAACGTCCTGGATCGACTGTTCGCGCTTCTGCGCGGTAACGATGATCTCGTTGACGCCGTAGCCGCTGTCTGAACTCTGAGCATGCGCCGTGCTGGCCATGGCTCCGGCAGCAACCAGTGCGGTGCCGGCGAGCAGACGCGACGCAATTCTTCCGTGATTCATTGGCATTTCCCTCCCAGGGCATCGTTCGATGCGTGTCGCGGCTGCAGATTGTGCGTTGATTGCGCAGCCACCCGAAAACGAGACTGCATCATTTCACGGTGCTTCGTCAAGCGGGGCAAAACCTGACAGCACACAAGTGTTGCCGAATAGATACATCACTGGAATTGCATAAGAACAAGGGGCCGGAATTCACCAGCCCCTTGCCCTGATGCGTCCTGATGAAACTGTCCGCAAACGCACCCTGCGGACAGCAGGAACCTATCCGCGTTCCGGCGCTGGCGGCGGCGGTGGCGGCGGAACCGGGCAGGTGTCGGTAGCCGCCACGACGGTGCCGTCGGGGCAGGTCATGGTTGCCGGCGCGGCAGGAGGCGGCGGAGGTGGCGGCGGCGGGGGCGGAGGCGGCGGAGCCACATCCTCGTCTGCACTCAGCTTGAAGATCACGTCCACACCATAGGTGCGGGCCGGCTCCCAGCTTCCCGTCAGCATGATTCCGCCGAAGTCGAACGGATAGAGCGGCTTCTTGTTGTTGAGCAGGTTCTTCGACCACACCGCCAGCTCGACGTCTGCGCCGAACATATCGATGTTGCGCAGCGCCGCGCGGGCGTTGACGAGCTGCTTGTTGGGCATGAACTCGTACGGTGCGAAGATCGGCGCATTGGTCGCGATATTGACGTCGGCGAAGACGCGCTGTTTCGACTGGAAGGTCATGTCGGCGCGCAGCAGCAGGGTTGCATCGCCAATCAGCGGCTGGGTTTCGTACTGACCGTAGATCGAACCCACCCACTTCGAAATGCCGGTGTTCTTGATCGTGCGTCCCTGCGCGAACAGCGGGTTGGCGTTGGTAAGCTCGGAATGAGTCAGGCCGACCGTGCCGCCGAGCGAGAAGCCTTCGAACGGGTTTGCACTGAAATCGACTTCGATGCCCTTGGTCTTGCGGTCGCCGATGTTGATGCCGGCAACGCCAAGGTCGGGCCGGTTGATCGCCGTGCCGCTCAACGCCGCCTGGGCATTGTCATACTTGGCGATATAGGCGGCGACGTTGAAGCGCAGCCTGCCATCGAGCCACTCGGTCTTGATACCACCCTCGATCGACTTGGCGTTCTCCGGCTTGAAGACAATGTTACCCGTCGCGCCACCCGAAAGGAATGCGGTCGAGTACTTGCCGTAGATCAGGATGCTGTCCGTCGGCTCGAAGTTCAGGCCCACCGCATAGGTCGGCTTGGTTTTTCTGAAAACGAAGGGATCGCCTGCCGGGATGGCGGTCGTGCCGGTGATCTCTCCGCCAGTCGTGCGATCGCCGACGAAGGTGCCGCCGGTGAAGAGCTGGCTGGTCTTCCGTTCCTTGGTGATTCGACCGCCCAGGACCGCGCTCAATTGCGGAGTGAACTGGATTTCCGCCTGGGCATAGCCTGCGAGCGACCGAACCGTGCCATGGTCGTCATAGATGTTGCCCAGCGGCAGCAGCGACGGGAACGGACCGAACGAGAAATTGTTCACGAAGCCGGGCAGGGCGCCTTCGCGCGAAGCAGACTTGTACCAGATCGCACCGGTCGTCAGCGTCAGCCACTCGTTGGTGTAGGTGAGCTGAAGTTCGTCGCTGTACTGATGGTATTTGCCGGCGCTGTTGCCGCCGTAGCTGATGAACTGGGAGCCGACCGGGAGGCTGCCGTCCCGCCGCAGGGCCTGGGCATAGGAGGCGCCGCCAAGAAACGTGCGGGGCGCCGTATAGAAATCCTTGGCGGCCTGCGTGTATTCAAGGCCATCGAGGCCGGAGATCGTCGACGGGCCGAACACGCGAATCTTGCGATAGGCGAAGATGTTCTTGATCGTGACGTTGTCGCTGATCTGGAGTTCTGCCGTCAGATTGTGGCCCGAAACACTGTGAGAACCAGGAACCGTCCACGAATTGTTGATGGCATCGGGTCGCCGGTTGTCCGGAACCAGGAACGTGGGGCCATATGCGCCGCCGCCTACAGGCTGTGCGGCCAGAATTCCGGTCAGCACGCCGCCGACGAAGTTGGTTGGATTGAGAACGACGCCGCCGCGTGCTTCCTGGATGAACGAGCCCTTCGCATGGTCGAACTTGTAGGTAACGGTAAGCGCGCCGCCATCGTCATAGCGCAGTGCGGCGAACTGGTTCTCGTAATTCTTGCCGCCCAGCCACTTCGGCGATTTCAGAACGCCGACATTGTTGAACGGATTGGTGCGGTCATAGGTCGTGCCGGCGCCCAGATTGCGCACATCGCCACGCTTCTCGTCATGGACGAAGGTGAAATAGGCGCTGAATGCTCCGACGGTCGGCGTGTCGATTGTCGTGCGCGTGCGCAGCTGACCCTGGTTGCCGTAGGTCACTTCCTGAATCAGGCCCATGACGCCGCTGGGATTGCGAGAGATGAACTGGACTGCGCCAGCCGTGGCGTTGCGTCCGAACAGGGTGCCCTGGGGGCCGCGCAGCACTTCGACGCGTTCCAGATCGGACGTGTCGAAGAACGAACCGCGGTTGCCGCCGATATATACGCCATCGAGATAGATCGGGATCTGGCGATCCTGGGTGGGAACCGAGGCCGAAGCGGCAACGCCGCGCATGGTGAACTGGGGCGAGGCCATGCCGCCGGGATTGCGTCGGGCGATGAGGCCCGGTGCAAGGCCGGTCAGGTTTTCAGGGCTGGTTACGCGGTTCGCCTGAAGCGCATCTTCGCCAAGGGCGGTAACGGCGATAGGAACGTCCTGGATCGATTGTTCGCGCTTCTGCGCGGTAACGATGATCTCGTTGCCGCCATAACCTCCATCCGAACTTTGCGCGTGAGCCGTTCCGGCCAATGTTCCGGCAGCAACGAGTGCGGTACCCGCGAGCAGACGCGACGCAATTCTATTCTGGCTCATAGACGTTCTCCTCCCAAAGCATCAAATGATGCGTGGCTAGCCTGCAATATTTACATTTATTGCGCAGGCTCCCAAAACTGATGCTGCATCATTTCAATGCACCTCGTCAAGCGGAATGCCTCTGTATCCAGCGCAGTCAGCCCTCAATTCGCCGGTGGAATGAGAAACAGGATTTCGAGCTGGCGGCGATCCGGCAAAAACCGGCTGCTGTATGCGGGAAGTTGGACCTGATCGGCTTTCTGACTTATGATACAGGTCAGTCTGGACGGCACCGTGACTCGCATGCACGGTTCAGGCACAAAACATTCTCGGGAGCTTTGGACATGGCAGGCATGGAACACGATCTGGTCATACGCGGCGGGACCATCGTCGATGGAAGTGGCAATCCACGCTTTGTGGGTGATGTCGCCATCGACGGCGAATGGATCACGGCGGTCGGTGACGTGCCTGGCAAGGGCCGGCGCGAGGTCGATGCGACCGGTTATCTCGTGACTCCGGGCTTCACCGACATTCACACGCATTATGACGGCCAGCTGATCTGGTCCGAGTATCTCGTGCCGTCCTCGAACCACGGCGTCACCACCGTCGTCACCGGCAACTGCGGCATCGGTTTCGCGCCCTGCCGCCCCGCCGATCACCTCAAGCTGATCGAGCTGATGGAAGGGGTTGAGGACATCCCCGAGCCGGTCACGTCCGCCGGGCTCGACTGGTCATGGGAAACCTTCCCCGAATTCATGGACGCGGCCGAGCGCAAGGGTCACGACATCGACTATGCGGTCATGGTCCCGCACTCGGCGCTGCGCGTCTATGTCATGGGCGACCGCGCGATCCGCCACGAAGAGGCCACGCCCGAAGACCTCGAGGCGATGAAGGCGCTGATGCGCGAGGCTCTGGAAGCGGGCGCCGCCGGCATCGGCACCTCGCGCGCCTATGTCCACAAGAGCACCTCTGGCGAACTCGTCCCGACCTATGACGTCGGCGAGGAGGAACTGTATGCCCTGGCATCGGCCATGACCGAAACCGGCAAGGGCGTGTTCCAGATGATCCCCGCCGTCACGGGCCTGCCGCCGGTCGGCGATTTCGACATCATGCGCAGAATCTCCGAGAAATCGGGACGTCGCATCACTTTCACCAGCGCACAGACGTCGCGCGATCCGTATGAGTATCGCGACCTGATGAAGGCGCTCGACGAAGCCAACGTCAACGGCGCGAAGATGACGGCACAGCTGTTCCCGCGCCCGATCGGCCTGATGATCGGGCTGACGGCGACGGCGAACCCGTTCTGCATGACGCCTGCCTGGCAGGAAATCGCCGACCTTCCGCTTGAGGAAAAGGTCGCACGGATGCGCGATCCGCAGATGCGCGACCGCCTGCTTCACGAGGAGAACCTCGACCCCAAGCACCCGCTGTTCCCGCTCGCGCGCAACTTCGCCCAGATCTTCCCGCTCGATCCGGACAAGCCGAATTACGAGCCCGATCCGGCCAGCTCGATGCAGGCGCTTGCCGAGGCGGCGGGCGTGCCGGTTGAGGAATACGTCTACGACCAGTTGCTTGCCGACGAAGGCCGCAACCTGATGATCTGCGCGCTCGGCAACTTCTGCCTCTACAACCTCGATCACGTTGTCGAGATGCTGGAAGATCCCAACGTGGTTGTCGGTCTTGGCGACGGCGGCGCGCATTACGGCATGATCTGCGATGCCAGCTACACGACCACGGCGATGACCCACTGGGTGCGCGACCGCGAGGGCACGAAGTTCTCGCTCGAGCAGATGGTCAAGACGCTGTCGCGCGATCCTGCCGAAGTGTTCGGCCTGGAAGATCGCGGCCTGCTGCAGCCTGGCTATCGCGCTCACGTCAACGTGATCGATCATGGCAAGCTCAAGCTGTTCCGTCCCGAGGTCGTCAATGACCTGCCAGGTGGCGGCAGGCGCCTGCACCAGCGGGCGCAGGGCTATGTGATGACCGTGGTCAACGGCAAGGTGATCCGCGAGAACGACGAGGCGGTGAGCGGTTCCCTGCCGGGCCGCCTGCTGCGCGGACCGCAAGTGCCACAGGCCGTCGAGGCCGAGGTCGAAGCGGCGGAGTAATCGCTGCAGCGAACCTGCCGGGCCACCTTTATCTTGTCTTTCCGTTTCGCTGGGGCAGTTTGCTTGCGAGACTGAGACGGTAACAGGCAGGCAGGAGTGGCTCATGGGATACAGCGTCGTACACTGGGGGACCGGGGCGACCGGGCGCTATGCGCTCGGCGCCGTGCTTGATCGCGACGATCTCGACCTTGTCGGCCTCTATGTCTGGAATGCCGACAAGGCCGGAAAGGACGCAGGCGAACTGATCGGCCGCGAGCCGGCGGGCGTTGCCGCATCGCACGATCTCGATGACCTGATCGCGCGCAAGCCCGATGTCGTGACCTATTTCGGCAATGGCGTGATCGATCGGGATCTGACCGCAGCCGAAGTTGCGCAGTTCCTTGAGGCCGGAATCAACGTCGTCACGAGTTCGCTTGGCCCCGTCATCCATCCCAATGCCGAATCGTCGCCGCAGATCGACATGCTGCGCGCGGCCTGCGAAAAGGGCGGATCGACGCTCTATGCCAGTGGCATCGATCCCGGTTTCGCCACGGGAATGCTCTCAGTCGCGGCCTTCTCCGCAGCGCACAGGATCGATCGGGTCCGGCTCCAGGAATTCGCGGACTACGGCGTCTATCCCGATGAGAACACGGGCCGCGCCATCTGGGGTTTCGGTCTGCCGCTTGATGCCGAAACGATGGTTTCGAACGGGATGTTCCTGCGCCATGCCTGGACTGGCACGATCCTGGCCAATGCCCATGCGCTGGGCTGGCAGGTCGATGAATTGCGCCACACATGCAAGACCGCACCCGCGCGGCAGGATTACGACACGGCCATCGGCCGGATCGACAAGGGCACGACCAGCGCCTTGTGGTTCCAGCTGATCGGGGTGATCGGCGGCGAGGAAAAGCTGATGCTCGAACACATCAACTGGATCGACGAGGGCGACATTCCCGAGGGCTGGCCGGTGCCGCCCCGCTATCGCGGCGGGCCGAGCGGGGTTTCCTATCGCACCGTTGTCGAAGGCGAGCCGTCTTACGATCTCGAATTGCAGATGCCAGATGGCGAGCACGGCCTGATGATGACTGCCCTGCACTGCGTCAACGCGATCCCGATGGTGGTCGCGGCGGAAGCAGGCATTATCGACCAGTGCCGGATCAGGCCATACGGGCCGGGCGGCATTCTGGACTGAGTACCAAGGCGGGATTACTTGCCCCGCTTGAGGTCGGCCAGCTTCACCACGCGGGTTCTGATCGGCTCGATATGTCCCGGCGCTAGCTGGAAACGCCAGAAGATCGTTCCGTTCGGTCTTCCACCAGTGTCGAGCCAGTTCGGCAGGCCGGGATCCTCGTGGGCGAGGATCATCCGGAAGGAGCCGTCCTTTTCCAGAACGGTCTGTTTCCGGTTGAGCGAAATCTGGCGGTTCACATAGTCGGTGGTAGCCAGGTAACGGTTGAACTGCACGACGTTGGCGAAGCGACATTCGTCGGGCCAGCGACCGCGCATCTCCAGCGCCTCGTCCGGGCCGAGAACGTATCGCGACTGCAGATAGCGGTTGTCGGCAGCGGCATAGCCGATGGCGCGATTGTCGGCGGCGACGTTGGGTTCTGTGAACTGATTGGGCACAGTCGACAGGAAGCGCGCGACTGCCGCGTTGTCGCGCGGCAGGTCGCTCGGTCGGCTGATCTGCATGACAGCATCGAAATAGGTTGCGACCGTTCGCAGGTGCTCGGCTACGTCCTCCTCGGTGGGTGGCGGGGGAGCTGCCGGTCGCGTCACGGGATGAATCTCGATGGGAATCGCAAGGGTCTGGTCGGCCGCCGCCGATTTCTCCCGCTCGAAATAATGGCGGGTGGTGATCGTGCGCGAATCGTCCGACAGCGCCAGCCAGTTCCGCTCGCGTTTCGGGCCGCCGACATGGATTTCATAGGAGCCGTCCGCCGCCACGTCGAACTGGCTGTCGTTCAGTGTGGCGGCGAGCCCGATGACACGCCCTCCGTCGACTTCGGCGCGCTCGACAGTGAACGAAGTATAGGTCGCACCAGCCGTATTGCCGCGAATGACGTATTCCCCGCCGGGCCTGATCGGTGCAAAGAAGTATACTGCATCGGGATTGTCACCGAGCAGCTTGCGGGTGGGACTGACAAATCGCGAAAAGGTTGGGTTCGC
The DNA here is from genome assembly GCA_020446505.1 of Novosphingobium sp. GTDB lineage: Bacteria > Pseudomonadota > Alphaproteobacteria > Sphingomonadales > Sphingomonadaceae > Novosphingobium. The sequence continues at coordinate 12,650 of JAGREN010000023.1, forward strand.
CGTGTCGGCCCTGGTCCAGAAATCGAGCGCCAGTTGCAGCGCATCGGCCATCAGCAATCGCGATTCCGCACGATCGTTCGATGTCGTGCCGGAATAGGGCGCAACGCTGAACTTCGCGTCCCATTCCGTCATCTTCTGCGCCAGCGCGAGCCAGGCCAGGCTCGCGGGGCCGCCATTGGCGCTGGCCTGCGCCGAGGCAGCCGTCGCCGCTGACAGTGAAGCCAATGCGCCGGGAAGCGCCGCGCCGGTGCCGCCAAGCGCCAGACCCTTGAGCAATGAACGTCTGTTGCTGGTCATTTCCCTCTCCCGAACGTTCCTACTGGTAGATCGAGTCCCTGTCCGAAAGCCATGACGGCAGGTCGAGCTTGGGCGCAGGCAGCGGCACTGCGCCATGTTCGAAATCGAGCTGGTCGAACGGATCGTTATGGACGTACCAGGTCGTCGGATCGCCGACCCGCACCTCGTATAGCCGCACGCCTTCCGGCCCGGCGACGGTGGCGGGCATGGGCGTGCCGATCTCGAGCGTGATGTGCATGCCCTTGCGGCACTCGCGCTCGCCCACGGTCATCGAACCTTCGAGGACGAGCACCGTGGTGATGCAGTTGCGTCCGCGCGGCGGGACGATCAGGCCGGGGTCGAACTTCGTTTCGGTACACATGGCGGTGGGTGAGAAATCGAGCCACTTCTCCCATGCCGAAATGCGCTTGCCATTCTGTTCCTGTGCCATGACCTCGATCCATTCGCATTCGTCGGCATGGCGGAAGCGTGGGTCGCGATAGCCGCCCGCGGGCATGGGCACGATCGGGGCGAGCAGCATGCCGTCCGGGCCGTAGGTCGCCCGCGTACCGCCGCTTTCGTCGTCGTTGGGCAGGTGCGGATTGGCCAGCTGCCTGATGCCAAGCTCGCGCTTGAGGTCGGCGAAGCCTTCCGGGTCGGCGTACCAGACGGAAGGGTTACCCGCCATCGTCTCGTAGACGATCACGCCTTCGGGCCCGGTAATGTTGGGGCCATAGGGCGTGCCGACATCGAGCATGATGTTCGTGCCTGCCGGACACTCCACGCCGTTTGAAATCATCGAGCCTTCGACGACATAAATCGAGTTCGGACACATGTGTCCGTGGCGAGCGACGACCATGCCGGGATCCCACTTGCCTGCGAAGGCGAGCACGCGCGGCTCGAAATCGAGCCACTTTTCCAGCACGACCTTGCGCTTGCCGGAATGGTCCTGCGCGAGAACCTCTCGCCATTCCATCTCTTCCATGTCCTGGAAGCGCGGTTCGGGATAGGGCAGGCGAAGGCGCATCGTTCAAACCTTTCCTGGTTCAGCCGGGCATCTTCATCTTGTCGCGCATGGTCGATCGCTCGACCATGCCATAGGCCTGCTCGCCTTCGAAGGTGTAGTGCGCGATCATCTGGTGCAGCGGCGGGAACGGAGAATCGGCCGGGCCGAGGGTCGGGACACCACCGAATGTCTTGCCGGCAAAGGTGAACTGCCTGCCGTCTTCGGTTTCCATCACGCAGGTGACGTCCTCACCGGAATACTGGTAATCCTTGAGCCACGGCGATTTCACTGCGCGCGCCGGAATCAGCTCGCCTTCGCCGAGAAAGACGAAGCCCTCGTTGTAATCGTATTCCGCGCCGGTCTTGTAACCGGGGTAGGCGATATAGCCGAAGGCCTTGCCGCTCGGGAACACGACCGACTGCCAGCAGTGACCGAAGAACTCCTGCAGCTTGCGCACGCCCTTTCGCCGGATGCGCAGAGCGCCGCCGGTGAAGTCCACGTCCTTGCCCTGCCAGTTGATGACGCCCTTGACGCGGCAGAGCTGTTCGAGCCGGTCGCCGCCCATCGCAAGCGATTCACCGCCCTTTGCCATGCGTTCCTTTGCATCCTTCGACATGGTGCCCTGAATCCAGGGTGGCACGACGGGCCATGCCTCGATCTCGAAGCGCAGCGGCGCGAGATTTTCGGTGCTGTATCCCGGCACGAGCATGTCGTCCCATTTGCCGGACATGATCGCGCCGGAGAAGCCGGACTTGTAGTGCTTGAACGGTTCGACGACTTCGAACCACAGGCCGCCGGTGCCGAAGTGCGAAGCCTTGCCATCCGGGCCAAATTCCTTGTGCCGGTTGGCGCTGCCGCTCTGCCGCCTGACCGTGCCATCGGGTGTCACCAGTCCTAGTTCGATATGCGGATGGTCCCAGTCCGGCGCATAGGCTTCGACCGCGCAGCGCGGGAAGGCGAAGCGGCCCTGATCGTCCCACAGCCACCAGTTGAAGCCTTCCTGCATCCCCGGCTCAGTCTGCGGCTCGGTGATGAAATATTCGTATGCGGGATCTTTCCCGCCGGTCAGATCGGTCATGGTGGTTCCTCTCGTCTTTGCCTTGCCATCAGCTGCCATGGCGAGGCCGGGGACAAGCGCAACGCCAGCAGCGGCGCTTCCTGCGGCAAGCGCGTTCCTGCGGGTGAACCGGGCTTTGCTCATCTCGTCCTCTCCCGCTCGCGGGCCGGTTCTGGCCTCTTCACCCCACACCTGCGGCGCGAGTCCCGCTCAGGACTATATCAAGTGTTCGCGCTTGCGAAGCGGGAAGTCCAATCTTGACATGGCGGGCCGCCAGTTCGACGGGTATCTCGCAAAAACACACGGGAGAGACATTCGATGCCTTCAGGCAGGCACGCTGGCAAGGTTGCCGTATGCGTCGGCAGCGCGACCGGCATGGGCGCACAGAGCGCATATCGCCTTGCGATGGAAGGTGCGCGCGTAATCATCGGCGACATCAACGTGGAAGCCGCAGAAATCCTGGCCCAACGGATCCGGGGCGACGGCGGCAAAGCGGAAGCGGAACGTTGCGACATCGTCAGCGAGGACGAAGTGAACGCCCTGATCGGCGGCGCGGCGGCTCGACACGGCGGTCTGGACCTGATGCACGTCAACGCCGCCGATCTCAGCCTTGGTCCAGTCGATCGTGACGCCCTCTCCACCGATCTGGCAGTCTTCGACCGCACCCTCGAGGTCGGGCTGCGCGGCCACCTGCTATGCACCCGCGCCGCGATTCCGCTGATGCGCGAAAGAGGCAAGGGTGCGATCGTCTATACCTCCTCGGATGCCGCCAAGACCGGCGCGCCATTCCAGTTCAGCTATTACGTTGCCAAGGCCGGGCTGAACGGCCTGATGCGGCATGTTGCTACGCGGTGGGGCAAGAAAGGCATTCGCGCCAATGCGATATGCCCTGGTCTCGTACTCACGGAAACAGTGCTGAAAACGATGAGCGACGAAGTGAGGAATGCTGCGCTGAATTCGGTTCCTTTCGAACGTCTCGGCTCAGTTGACGATATCGCAAACCTCGTGGCTTTCTTGCTTTCCGACGAGTCCGGGTGGATAAACGGACAAGCTATCAGCATCGATGGCGGATCGGTCATGCATGGCTGATTCTTCCGCCGGAAACGCAAAGGACAGGATGAAGCAATGAAAGACGCGGACAAGGAGCGCGCGGCGCTGGATGCCTATCTCGGCAAGAACATCCGGCTCGAACAGCCGACCAGCAGCCTGATGAAGAGCACCTCGGATTGGCTCAACCATCCGATCATCCGCGAAGTCATCCCGATCTGGCTGCTGCGCAAGAACGGACCGGATTTCCCCGTCGAGGCCGACCATACGCTGGGCCTTTCGACTGCCTTCGATCAGGTCGTGCCGCCTGCGCGCGTTTCGGAACTGCTGGAAGAAGAACGTCGCATCAATCCCGAATTCGACGCCTGGGTTCGCGAAGGCTTCGTCTCGACCTATTCCAACGAGGATTTCTTCCAGTACGAGCCGGGCACGATCGGCGGGCTGATCGCCTACCAGATCAAGGAACACGGCTTCGACCTGACCCTGGGCGTCGGCAACGACGTGCCGGAGAACATGACCACGATGGAATACTGGAAGCTGCGCAGCCGGCAGAGCCACGATTTCGAGCATATCCTGACCGGCGGCCAGTTCAATTCGCTGGGCGAAGTGGCCGTGACCTTTGGCCGCGTCGCCAATCAGGCGCGCCACCTGAGCCCGGAACTTGCCGCGGCCGTGAACCCCTATCAGGCATTCGCTGGTCTGCGCATGGTGACGCGCGCGATGATCCATTATCCCGAAACGCTGGTGCCGACACTGCGCTGTCTCGAACAGGGTATCGCTACCGGGCTCGCCTCGCCGCCGTTCTGGTTCATGAAGTGGGAAGAGGTGTTCCACATGAGCCCTGCCGAAGCGCGCCAGCACTTTGGCGTTCCGGCAATCGAGGAAGTCGACACCCACCACGAAGCGATCCTGTTCCGTCAGGATCCCGAAGACATCGCGCTAGCGGCGGAATAGAGCCGCCCGACAACAGATTTTCAGGGAGAGAACCGAAAAGTGAAAACCGTCTACGTTACCGGTGCGACCGGCATTCTCGGCGCGAACGTCTGCACCCAGCTCATCGCGGAGGGCTACAAGGCGCGCGCCAGCGTGCGCGACATGAACAATTCCGATGCCAGGGCATTGCAGGAAGCTGGCGTCGAGGTCGTGCCGGGCGACCTCAAGGATCGCGACAGCCTTGCGCGGGCGATCGAGGGCGTTGACGGCCTCGTCCATTCTGGCGCCATGCTCGGGCGGCCCGGCGCGACCTGGGAAGAAGGCTATGCGACCAATGTCGTCGGCACCATGAATCTGCTTTCGGCAGCATGGGAAGCGGGCAACGTGCCGGTCGTACAGGTGCTGACGACCACTTTCTTCGACAGTACCAGGAGCTTCAGCGAAGAATCCGCGCTCGATCTCACCTGCGCCTTCATGGACGTCTACTCCGTCACCAAGCGGCTGGCCTATCTCGAAGGCGAGGGCCGCGTGCGCGAGGGACAGGACATCCGCTTCATGGTGCCCGGCGCGATCTACGGCCCCTCGATCTGCGTCGAGAAGGCGAACTGGGCCAACACCTTCAACGACCGCTTCATCAAGGCGATTACCGGCCAGATGCCGACTCAGCTTCCCCTGCCGATGCCGTGGAGCACCGCCGACGACTGCGCATGGGTGTGCATCGCGGCGCTCGAAAAGGGCGAGGCGGGCAAGCGGTATGTCGCGCACGGTTCACCGGACTCGACCGCTACTGTGGCGACGGTGATGAACCGGGCTTGCGAACTGGCGGGCGTCGATCACCGCATCGGCGAGTACACCAGGGAAGAACTGGATTCGCCCGAGCTGCTGGAGATCTTCGGGCCGACCATTCCGCTCCTCGCCAAGCGCACCTATCCCGAACCGTTCTCGACCAGCTTCAAGACGCAGGAATCGCTCGGCTACAAGCCGACCGAACTGAGCGACGGCGTGCAGACCATGATCGACTGGCTGCGCGAGGTGCGCGCGATCTGACAGCGCCGTCATCGCGCCGTCATCCGGTTACGACAGGGGACAATCCATGTTCAAACGTATTCTCATTGCCGCCGCTCTCGTGGCCAGCGTTCCCGCCCTTGCGGACTCTACCGACCGCAAGTTCACCATCGCGGCGATTCCCGATACGCAGAACTACATGGATTACACGCACCAGAAGGCGGAGAAATTCCCCTTCGATGCGCAAGCGATGTTCTTCGAGCAGATGGAATATATCGCGGCCAACCTCAAAAGCGCGGGCGGCGAGATCGCCTTCGTCACCGGTCTTGGCGACGTGTGGCAGCACCAGACGCTGACCATCGATCCGGCCCACTACATGCGCGGCTTCCGGGTGGCCGACAAGGACGTGTTCGGCAAGATGTTCGCGCCTTCTCCCAAGGTTCTCGAAGTCGAGATGCCAGCGGCCAAGAAGGGCTACGAGCTGCTGATGGGCAAGGTGCCGTTCTCGGTCGTCCCCGGCAACCACGACTTCGACGCGATGTGGACCGATTCGAAGTTTCCGGCAGCGGACAAGGTCGATCCGAAAGACCTCTCGACCATCGGCACGCTGCATTCCGGTGGCCTGAGCAATTTCCGCGCCGTGTTCGGCGAGCATACTCCCTTCTTCAAAGGGAAGGACTGGTATGTCGCGGCCAACGATGGCGGTGCGGACAGCGCGCAGATTTTCGAGGCAGGCGGCTACAGGTTCCTGCATATCGGCCTCCAGTTCGACCCGCCCGACACCTCGCTCGAATGGGCGGCAAAGGTGATCGAGAAATACAAGGGCCTGCCCACCATCGTCTCGACTCACGACTACATGAACCAGGCGGGCGAGCGCGTGCCGAACCCGCTGATCGACGGGCACAAGGTCGATCCGCAGGACAATTCGCCGCAGATGATCTGGGACAAGTTCCTGAGCCAGCACGACCAGATCTTCATGCTGCTGTGCGGGCACGAGCATGGCCAGTCGGTGCGAACGGACAAGAACGCGTTCGGCCATGACGTCTACCAGGTTCTCGCCGACTATCAGGACCGTGGCCAGACCGCCAAGGACGCAGGCGTCAAATCGGAATATCCCGTCGGCATCGGTGACGGCTGGATGCGGTTGATGGAATTTGACTTCGAAGCCAGGGAGCCGGTCGTCCGGGTGAAGACCTATTCGACCTACTACAAGAAACTCAGCAGCAAGACGAAGGACTACGCCAAGTGGTATCGTGACCACGAGCAGCCGGGCATGACCGACAAGCAGTTCCATGCCGCCGACGAATTCGTCATCCCGCTGACGGACTTCGTGAAGCGGTTCGGCACGGGCACAGTGAGGCTCACGATCAAACGCCCGGGGTCTTGACCTCGACGAATAGCGGCTTGCTCTGGCCGCCGTCCGAGCTCTTGATCATCTGCATCGGGTAATTGCCAGCCGGCAAGGCTTCGAGCGGCATGCCCGCGGCCGCGAGCGCATAGGGCGAAACGCGGTGGCGTGTGCAGAGCCCGCCTGCGCCGTCGTTCACCAGCGGCGTCTCGAACTCGACTCCGATCATGGCATCGCGCGCCCGGATCACGGTGCAAACAGCAAGCTGACCGCTGCCGAGATCGAGCACGAGCTGGGTTCCGACCGGGACGCCGAGCAGGCCTTCGACTCGCGCGCCGGTGCGCGACAAGTCGCGCAAGACGCCGGCATAGCGATGGTCTTCATGGATCACGCCGATGCGCCGGAAAACCGTGCGCCTGTCGGAGCGGTAGCTTTCAGGTCCATCCGGCTCGATGCGGAATTCGCCCGATGACATCCGTTCTCTCACGGCGTCGATGGCAAGCGCCTTCGAATAGATCCAGCCCTGGATCAGGCGCGCGCCCATCTCCTTGACCACGCCAAGCTGGTCGAAGGCCTCCACGCCTTCCACCACCACGTCCATGTTGAGCGCATTGGACAGGCCGATGATCGCCGCGATGATCTTGGCGCTGTTGAGGTCTTTCTGGGTACAGGTATCGACGAAGCTCTTGTCGACCTTGATCTTGTCGAACGGAGCCGAGCGCAGGTAGCTGAGCGAGGAATAGCCGGTTCCGAAATCGTCGAGCGCCAGCCGCACGCCCAGTTCCTTGAGCGCCTTGAAGGTCTGGTCGACGGACTCGCTGTCGCCCATGAACACGCTCTCGGTCAGTTCGAGTTCGAGCCTTTCGGGTTCGAGGCCTGATTGCGTGATCGCGTCGGCGACCGTTTCCGGAAAGCGCGGGTCGGTGAACTGGAGGGCCGAGACGTTCACGGCCACGGTCAGCGATCTCGGCATGTTCGCGGCCTCGCGGCAGGCACGGTGCAGCGCCCATTCGCCAAGCTGGATGATGAGGTTCGATTCCTCGGCAATCGGGATGAAGAGTCCGGGGCTGACGCTGCCGCGTTCCTCGTGCTCCCAGCGCATCAGCGCCTCGAAGCCGACCACCATGTTGTCCTCGACGCGCACGACCGGCTGGTAGTGCAGCTCCAGCGCGTCGTTTGCCAGCGCCTCGCGCAGGTCTTCCATCAGGATGCGGCGCTCTTCGGCGCGGTCCTTCAGGTCGTGGGTGTAGAAGCGGAACTGGCCGCGTCCGCTGTTCTTGGCGACATAGAGTGCAAGGTCGGCGCTGTGCACCAGATCCTCGCGCTCGATTCCGTCGTAGGGAGCGATGGCAATGCCGACCGAGGCGCCGATCGTCGCACGTTCGCCGTCGATGGGATAGGGCTGCGAGAGCACCTGAATGATCTTCTCGGCCAGTTCGCCCAGACTGCCCCGGTCGTCGGTATCGGGCAGGATGATCTGGAATTCGTCGCCGCCGAGCCGGCCGATCTCGCCCCGGTCGAGAACGACGTGGTGCAGGCGGTCTGCCACCTGCTTGAGCAGGGCGTCGCCAGCCTGGTGGCCGAGCGTGTCGTTCACATGCTTGAAGCGGTCGAGGTCGAGCATCATGACCGCGCAGCTCCGCTTGGCCGCGACATAGGCCGGAATGAGCGAATCGAGCCGCCTGGACATGCGGTGGCGGTTGGCGAGGCCGGTGAGCGAATCGTATTCGGCCAGCCGCGAATCCATGAGCTTGCGCTCGTATTCGGTGGTGATGTCCTTGGCGATGCCGCGATAGCCCCTGAAGCTTCCGGCATTGTCCAGAATGGGTTGCGCGGAGAATGACCACCAGGTCTGCTTGGCTTCGTGCTTCGACTTTCCGAGCGCGAAACGGACCACGAGGTCGATGATTCGGCTTCTGGCGCTAAGCTGGAACTTGAACGGCCGGTCGGATCGCTCGTCCGGATTGTCCGGATCGGTTTCGAAAAGTTCGGTCAGGTGCCGCCCGAGGATCTCGGTCGGCTCGCGGCCGGTGCTCTGGGTGGCGCTCTCCGAAATATAGATCAGTCGGCCCTCGGCGTCACTGGCCCAGAGCCAGCCAAAGCCTGCTTTTTCAAAGTCTTCGAGAACGCCGAGCCGGGCCTTGGTATTGCCGGGAAGGATGACGCCATCGGGCAGGTCCAGTCCCGCATATGGCGAACTGGACTGTCCCCTGTCAGTCAGGCTTCTTAGGAAACCCTTGGCACCCATCGGTTCCTGCACCGCTCCTGTGTACGAATGCGGACCTTCACGATCCGGTCACCAATCCTATTCAGACTTGGTTGAAAAGCTCCTAATGAGCCGCGGAATTCCTTCGACTCCGGCATGCTTGACAGTGGCGCGGGCCCACCGCTAAAGCGCGCCCGCATTGCGGCCCCGGACGGGCCGTTTCCATCCCATCCCTTGCGCCGAGTCCTGTCGAAGGGCGCTTGCGGATCGCCTCGGCAGGATGAGGGACTCTATTCATGGCTAACGTGACCGTAATCGGCGCCCAGTGGGGCGATGAAGGCAAAGGCAAGATTGTCGACTGGCTGTCCGA
>JAGREN010000150.1 GCA_020446505.1 Novosphingobium sp.
GATCACGGTAGCTGATGCCGTATCGGCCCCTGTGCATTGTAGGGACACAGATTCACGGTAGCGGTTTGATGAGCAGGGGCATGAGGCCGCTGGCGTCGAGACCGAGGTGATCGGACCAGACGTAATCGCCGGCGAGATTGATGCGATCCCATCCCAATGGTGAGAGTCGGGACAGCATAGCCGGGTCGATCTGGCTTCCTCGCTGGCGCATTTCGTCGACGGCGCGCCCCAGATAGCGGCAGTTGAAGAGGATGATCGCTGCGGTGACGAGGTTGAGCGCAGCCGCGCGGGTTTGCTGGTTCTCCAGGCCACGGTCGCGGAAGCGACCGAGCCGATGGAAGGCGACCGCCCGCGCCAGGCTGTTGCGCGCCTCGCCTTTGTTCAATTCGGCGGTGACAGTGCGGCGTAGCGCTGGATCGTCGAACCAACGCACCGTGAACAGCGTGCGCTCGATCCGCCCGACCTCGCGCAACGCCGCGGCGAGGCTGTTCTGCTGGCGGTAGGCGGACAGCTTCTTGAGGATCAGCGAGGGCGTAACGGTGCGGTTACGCATCGCGCCAATGACACGTTCAATATCGGGCCAGTGGCTGGCGATCAGGTCCCGGTTGAGCCTGTGACCGAACAGTGGCGCAAGCCTGCCATAACGCTTCGAGGGCTCGAAAGCGTAGAGGCGCCGGTCGGACAGGCGGGGAATGCGCGGCTCGAAATCGAGTCCGAGGAGATGCATCGTCGCGAACACGATGTCGGAAACGCCGCCTCCATCGACGTGCAGCGCGGTCAGATCGGCGTTGCTGTCATGGCCGAGGATGCCGTCGAGCGCATGGATGGCTTCTCCTGCCGTGCCGGCGATCACGGTTTGGTGCAGGGGCGCGTAGCGATCGGTGATGGTGGTGTAGATCTTGACCACCGGGTCGCGACCATAGTGAGCATTGACCGCTCCGCCGGCTTCGCCCGGCCCGCCCAGGTAGAAGGCCTGGCCATCTGCGGACGCCCGGTGCCCTGACCCAAACCAGGCGGCGATCGGCTCGGCGTGGATGGCGTCGGTCAGACAGGCGAGCGCCGCCCGAAAGGTTTCCTCGCGCATGTGCCATGTCTGCATGCGCAGCAGCGCGCGGCGTGACCCTGCGCCGCATACCTCGGCCATGCGCGACAACCCAAGATTGGTCGCTTCGGCAATCAGGGTAGCGAGGAAAGCCCGCTCGTCTCCAGGCGGCAGCCCGGTCGAGACGTGCCCGAAGTGCCGGGTGAAGCCGGTCCATCGTTCGACCTGCGACAGCAGGTCGGTGATACGCGTGGCAGGCAGCATACCGTAGCAGGCAAGCGTCAGATGCCGTCCTTCGTCGTCCTTGGCATCATCGTCCTTCGGTTCCTTGGGAAAGCGCAATCGCTCGCCAGCGAACAGGGCAGCATCGCGTCCGGCCAGATTGTGGGCGACGTTGCGCAAGGCGCTGTCGAGCTGCGCGGCGCGCTGATCGAGCCATGCGTCTGGATCACCGAGCGAGAACGCCGGCTGCAGCGCCGCGCCGCTTGATGGCGCGAGCAGCACGTCCAGCGACCTGTGCAGCCGTGACCGCGGCACCCAGATATCACCCGATGCCAGTGCATTGGCGAGCGCCCCGTAGGTCGCCATCTCCCAGTGCGTCCGGTCGATCTTGCCGGCAACCACGACATGGCGGTGCCAGCGCCGCTCGATATGGCCGAGCGGCACGTCGGCAGGGAGCGGCTTGCGCCAGTCGCCATCAAGATCCGACAAGACCATCATGGCGTTGCGCAATGCCGCAGTGCCGGCCCTGCCGTGGAAATCGAGCGTTTGCAGAAATTGAGGCCCTGTTCGCTTGAAGGTTCGGTACTCGGCTGCGATCTCGCTCAGCACATCGTCCCTGTGAGGTGCCGCGGTACGACGAATGATCGCGGCATCGGCATCGAGCATGTCGAGAGGCATGATATCCCTGAGGGCTGCGGCGATATCTTCGCCGGCGCGTGCTGCCCGGCTCACTGTTTCCAGTACAGCGGCGATGCGCATCAGACGGTCGCGGCCTTCGCGTCCTGAAATTGCGACCCTTTGCTCCAGGCGTTTGCGGGCACGAAGATGAGCGCGTCCCATCAAGGCGGCGAACATGGCGATCGCCGCGTCGGTAAGCGTGGCCTCCAGATCGCGCAGCGTAGCAAGCAGGATGACCCGCCTGCGGGAGGTGCGCATCTGTTGGAAAGCCTGGGCGGTATAGCGCACACCTTCGCGGGCGAACTGCGTCAGGCGTGGCTCGTGCACGGGATCGACCGTGATACGAGAGATACCAGTCCTATGAATCAACGCGACCTTCTCTAGAATTTCGGCGAGCGAGGCTGACGCGACGCGGGGCTCCGGTTCGCGCAGCCAGGACAAGCGGCTCTGTCGATCATGCACCTTCTCATCGACCAGCGCATCGAGACGCTGACGCATGTCTGCATCGAGATTATTGTCGACGGCGGCGATCAGATCGGCTTCCGCCCGAAGCATCGCCTCGGCCGTCATCCGCTCGACTACGCTGACGCCAGGAATGACGATGCGCCGCGTGCGCAGCTCGTCGAGCAGTCGATCGAGCAGAATGCGCCCGTCCACGATGGCCATGGCTTCGGTTTCCAACCAGTTCATCATGATGCCGCGCGCTGGCCGGCTCAGATCGGTGAATCCGAAGCGCGCCTTGATGGCGGCAAGCTGATCGTAGCGGGTCGGCGCTCGCCGCGCGAAGTCGGCGACGGCGCCTGCATCCACCCCGACCTGCTCGGCGATGTGGTCGAGCATGATCGCAGGCAACAGCTCGCCTGCACGTAGATGCCGCCCCGGGTAGCGCAGGCAGCAGAGTTGCAGGGCGTAGCTTAACTGGGTTGCCGGAGTGCGTGCGGTGCCGATCGCAGCAAGGTCCTCGGCATCGAGGCCATGGTGCCGCACTACCGCCGCTTCGCTGTCGGGCAAAGCAAGCAATGCAGCGCGCTGCCGCTCGGTCATCGGGATGCGGGCAGGCATGTTTCATCCTCCAAAAACCTCTTGCCTTTTGGCACCTTAATGAAAGAGGATTATGAAAGGCGGAAGGCTGCGGAAATGCGTGCATGCTGTTCCCGCCTCAGGATACGACCGTTTGTGAAAGATACTGGATGACACGCGAACCCTATCTGATCGGCTATGCCCGCGTGTCGAAGGGCGACGACCAGTCGAACGCCGCGCAGCGGCGCGCGCTCGATGCAGCCGGCTGCAAGCGCGTGTACGAGGAGACCGCCAGCGGCGGGCGGTGGGACCGGCCCAAGCTCCTGGAGATGATCGGCCAGTTGCGCGACGGCGATGTCGTCGTCGTCTGGAAGCTTGACCGACTGTCGCGCAGCCTGAAGGACATGCTGCACATCATGGAGCGGATCGAGCTGGCAGGCGCAGGCTTCCGCTCGCTAACCGAGGCGATCGACACCACCACTGCGGCAGGGCGGATGATGATGCAGATGGTCGGAAGCTTCGCCGAGTTCGAGCGCGCGATGATCCGTGAGCGCACCAGCGCCGGCTTGGCTCAGGCGCGAGCAGAAGGACGGATCGGCGGGCGTCGGCGCAAGCTCGGCGACAAGCAGCGTCGCGAAATCGCCGAGTCCGTCACTTCCGGCCGCAAGTCCGGTGCCGAGATGGCACGGCTCTACGGCGTCAGCGAACCCACAGTCTCGCGCATCGTCGCCGCGCACCGCCAGCAATTGGGGCAACAGCAGAGGGAACAGGCATGAAGCGTGGTCACGATCTGTCCGGCGTTATGAAATTCGCCACCTCGCCGGCCTGGGCCGATCATCTTCGCGATGCGCTCGGCGATCATTTCGGGCTGGCGATGGAGGAGTTCGACTTCGAAGCGGATGAGCTGGCGGACATCGTCGGCGATCATTGGGCGGGCGTGTTGTGGGGATGCGCGTTCGAGGATCTGCTGACGCGCACCATCCAACCCGGGGACCGGAACATCGTTGATGACTATATCCGGCGCCGGGGCTGGAACGAGAGCGGCCCGACCAAAATCTACCTGCGTGCCCTTCGATCGTCGGTGATGAGCCTCCACGAGGTGAGCGAGGTCGAGCCCGGCAGTGGCTTCCTCGTGCGTGACCTGATCCGGGGCGGCGAACCCCTTAGAGTATCGGAGCGCAGCGCCTCGCAGACGCTGAAGCAATGGGACAGGATCGGTGCCCGCGTCGTGCAGGTCGGAGGCAAGCACCTCCTGTCGGGCGGCGTGTTGTCATTCACGATGGAGGCGGCCGAGGCGCTCGTCGCCGATCTGCGGCGTTCGAAAGGCAAGCGTAGCCCAAACACCGCATTGAAGCTGAACCCCGACGATTTGGCCGCACTTCCGGCACTCATCAGCACCGCATGGCTGTTCGATGTCGTTCCCAAGACCATGGGACCGGCGTCCATCCCCACGCTGCTCAACAGTGATGGCGAGGAGGTGGTGTTCCACCGCGTGCGCTTTCCCTTTGCACGCGGCGTGACCCAGGCGCTGGTCGGCGAGCGGCTCGACACTGTCCCTACGCTTCAGCGGGAAACCACGCACTTCTGGAACTGGCTGGGCGAAAAACCGGACGGAAAGGCGAGAAGCACTGGCCGTATGGCGTGGGGTGTGACGATGGCGAACGGCACCCCGGTGCTCGGCAATGTCGAATTGAAAGGCCGGGCTCTGGTTCTCGCCGTCACCTCGGCCGAGCGGGCGAAACGCGGTACCGCGCTCATCACCGATGCGCTCGCCGGGTTGGTCGGCTCGCCGCTGACCACGATCGAGACGATCGAACAGGCCATGGCCGCGCGGGCCGAGGGACTGACAACATCCGAACCGGCACCGGCCATTGCGCCAGAGGTGGCAACCCCGCTCGTTCATGCCATGCTCGACCGCCAGTACCGCGCGACGCTCGATGAACCCGTTGGAATGCTTGGGGACATCAGCCCACGTGCGGCCGTTCGAACGGCCGCAGGCCGTTATCGAGTAGCTGGGTGGCTCAAGCATCTCGAAAACCGTAGCAGCGCTCACCCCGAACCGAACGACCCGATGGCAACCTACGATTTCACCTGGATGTGGCGCGAACTCGGCATCGAAGACCTGCGGAAATAGTCCCCTTCCACTGACGCTGACGCCTACCGTGAATCTGTGTCCGATTAATGCATAAGGGCCGTATCGACAATACCAGCGCACC
>JAGREN010000024.1 GCA_020446505.1 Novosphingobium sp.
CGGCGCGCATATCCGCACCCTGCTGTTGACATTCTTCCACCGCCAGATGCCGGAGATCATCCGCGCCGGGCACCTCTTCATCGCCCAGCCGCCGCTCTACAAGGTCGCCAAGGGCCGCAGCGAGGTCTACCTCAAGGATCAGGCCGCGCTCGATCGCTACCTCGTCGATGCCGGTCTGCAGGGCCGCATGCTGGAGACGGCAGTCGGCTCGCGCGGCGACGGCGAACTGCGCGAACTGGTGGACCATGCGCTGCGCGTGCGAGGCCTGATCGGCTTCGTGCCGCGCAAGTACGACATGGCCGTGATCGAGCAGATGGCGCTGGCCGGCGCGCTCGATCCGGAACTGAGCCGCGATGCGCGCCTTGCCGCGCTCGAACGCACGGCGAGCCGCTTGCAGATGGACGATCCCGAAGCAACCTGGTCCGCCGAGATGCGCGACGATGGCGATGCGCTCATCAAGCGCCTGTGGCGCGGGGTCGAGGACGTTCACGAGATCGAGGAACGCTTCCTCGACAGCGCCGAAGCGCGCAAGCTGCACCGGATCGTCGCCGAATTTGCAGAGGTCTATTCCGGCCCTGCCCGGTTCGCGAAGATCGGCGATACGCCCGAGCCGGAAGCCACCGACGACGAGGACGAAAGCGAAACCGCACGCCCGTCCGCCCCGGCGCAGGACACCATCGCTCGCCCGACGCAACTGCTCGACGCGGTATTGGCCACGGGGCGCAAGGGTCTTTCGGTGCAACGCTACAAGGGTCTTGGCGAGATGAACGCCGAGCAACTCTGGGAAACGACGCTCGATCCGGAAAACCGTGCGCTGCTGCAGGTCAAGGTGGAGGACGCGGACGTCACCGACGAGATCTTCACCCGGCTGATGGGCGACGTGGTTGAGCCGCGGCGCGACTTCATCCAGGAGAACGCGCTCAACGTCGCCAATCTCGACGTCTAACCTGGCAATGCCCCGGAAAAGGGGCGCAACACCCGCGACTCACGACAGGTGAGGGGGATCTAAGGAGTTGCACAATGTCTGAACGATCAAGACGCCTGACCACTCGGGGATGTCTCGCGATGCTTGCGCTGGCGCCCGCGCTTACCGCACAGGCGCAACCAGCGGGCGGCGAAGTCATGACGACGGTTTACGGCCCGCCTCCTTCCGACCTGTCCGGCATGCCCGACGGTCCCGAAGTCGATGGAATCATCTCCGCACGGAACGCCGACAAGATGAAGGTGACCGCCGAAGATGGCACCGGCACGGTGATCTTCATCAGCGATGCAACCGAGATCAAGGGCAGCAAGGGGCTGTTCGGCAGCAGCAAGACCGATACCTCGAAAGCCGCGCTCATCAACGGCTTACCTGTCACCGTGAAAACCGCTCGCTGGGGCAATGGCCTTGTCGCGACCCAGGTGCGCTACAAGGCCAAGGATCAGAAGATCGCCAAGATGATCCACAACGGCACCGCGCAGGGCTTCGCCGAGCAGACCGCGGCGACAGAGGCACTGCGCAGCCGCATGGGCGACATCGACAAGTACAACATCAAAGCCACGACCAACGTCTATTTCGGCGTCGGCAAGTCGGCCCTGTCGCCCCAGGCCAAGGGCGAATTGTGCGCGACGGCGAGCCAGGCCAATGCAATGGATAACGCGCTTTTACTGGTAGTCGGCTACACCGATTCGACCGGCAGCGCGGACGCCAACCAGCGGCTGAGCGAGCAGCGTGCGGCGCGCGTGGTGAATTACTTGCAGCAGGTTTGCCACTGGGCATCCTATCGCATGTTGCGCCCGACCGGCATGGCCGAAGCCGATCCGCAGGCCAGCAACAGCACGTCCTATGGCAAGTCGCAGAACCGCCGCGTCTCTGTGAACGTGCTTGTCAGCAAGGCAGTAGACGGAATGTAAGACGCAAGAGGGTCGGCAACAGGCCCCAACAATCAGAGGATAGCCATGGCATTGACACTTACCTACCCCGAGGGCGGAATGCTCGTGACCGGCGGAACCGGCAGCGTTGGCGGCGGCATCGTGCGCCAGCTTGCCAAGGCTGGCGTCCCGGTCGTCTTCACCTATCGCGGCAACACCGAGAAGGCAGAGACCCTCGCCAGGGAAGTCCGCGACGCCGGCGGGCAGGCATGGGCGCAGACAATGGACATGGAGGACGAGGGCTCGATCAAGGCCGCGGTCGACAGGGTCGTTGCCGAGTGCGGCAGCATCCACGGCCTCGCGGTCGGTGCTGGCCAGATGGTGAGCTTCAACAACCTCATGGATTTCACCGTCGAGCAGGCTGCGCAGTTCCTCAACGTCGATGCTCTTGGCTATTTCCGCCTGTTCCGCGCGGTCACGCCGCTGCTGCGCGAGCGTGGCGAGGGTTCGATCACCACATGCAGCACCCATGCCCTGCGCCGGGTGCTGGCCTATGACGGCATCTCGCCGTTCTCCAAGGGTTCGGTCGAAGCGATGGTGCGGCAGGTCGCGGCCGAGGAAGGCAAGTACAACATCCGCTGCAATGCCGTCGGCATCGGCTGGATCCAGCCGGGCGAAGCGGACTTCGACTCGTTCCCGCCGAAGCCCGACGAGGAACCGACGGACGAGATGGGCCGGATGATGGTGCTGATGCGCCAGCTCGTCGATCAGGCGCGCATTCGCCGCAACGGCACGCCCGAGGACTCAGGCAACCTGTTCGCCTTTCTCGCCTCGAACGAGGCCAGCTACCTGACCGGGCAGATCATCGACATCGACGGCGGCCTGGCGCTCTAGCCAGTCTTTATTGCGTTCCAGATTGCATCGACCAGCACCTGCTGCTCGTCGGACTCTGCCTGAAGCAGCGCCGCGGCATCGCCGTCGTCGAACCTGGCGAACAGCCGCTTGGCGGCGCGGATCGCTGGCGGTGATCTGTCGGCGATCTCGCGCGCAAGCACCATTGCCTCGGTGAACGGATCGTCTGCCACGCGAGTCACCAGACCGAGTTCGGCGGCCTGCTCGCCGTTCAGTTCCCTCGCCGTGTAGACCAGTTCGCGCAGCACGTCGGCGCGCATAACGCCGCGCAGCAGCACGAACAGCCCCATGTCGGGCACGAGGCCATGCTTCATCTCCATGACCGACAAGCGCGCGTCGGGCGTAGCGATGCGGATGTCGGCCCCGAGCGCAATCTGCAGCCCGCCGCCGAAGCAATGGCCGCGAATGGCGGCGATCACTGGCACCGGCAGGTCACGCCAGCCGACCGTGCAATGCTGGGCATGGTTGGCGATCCCGTGCGTTCGAGGCGACAGCTCTCCGATCCCGCCACCGGTCAGCACGGAGAGGTCCATTCCGGCCGAGAAGCTGCGCCCTTCGCCCGACAGGACGACACAGCGCAGATCATCCAGACCTTCCAGCCAGGCCAGCGCCTCTCCGATGCCTGCCATCAGCGAGGGCGTAAGGGCGTTGAGTTTGGCAGGACGGTCGAGCCGCACGTCCGCAACTCCCTCGTCAATTTCAACGGTAACGCCGCCGTCTTCCCCGCCAAATCGCATGGCATTGCTCTCCCTTCGCGCCTGCCACCCTTGGCGTCGGCCCGTCTCGACCCGATATAGCGAGAGATGAGCTTCCTGTCCCCGTCCCAGCCAAGCGCCGCCATGCTCGAAGAAATGGCCCACGCCGCCTTCGCGCGAATCCCCGCCCCGTTCAGCGACCACCTCGGGCAGGTCGTGGTGCGGATCGAGGAATTTGCCGATGCCGAGGTGCTGGAATCGGTAGGGCTCAACGATCCGTGGCGCCTGTCGGGCCTCTATCACGGCGTGCCGATGGGGCAGCAGTCGGTCTGGTCGTCGGGGCAGATGCCGCCGATGATAACGCTCTACCGCCAGCCGATACTGGCCGAATGGCGCAACAGGGGCGTCGATCTTGCCGCGCTGGTCGCTCATGTGGTGATCCACGAGGTCGGCCACCATTTCGGCCTCTCGGACGAAGACATGCACGCGCTCGAAAGACAGGTGGACTAGCAGCGCGCGCACCTGCACGATAAGGCGTTGCAACTTCGGGAGTCCCGTCGATGAAACCGCGCCGCCTGCTCGCTCTTGCCCTGCCTGCCTTGTGCCTCGGTGCCGCGCCGCCGGAGGACTTCGACCCGATGTGCCGCAACGGCCTGTTCCCAAGCCAGCCGCCCTTCGCTCTGGCTACGATCAATCGCACCGACGGTCGCGCCGTATTCCAGGACGACAACGACGGCTGTCCTTGGCAAGGCAAGACCTGCGCGACCAAGGCCTACGTCGTGCCGGGCGATACGGTCATCATCAACCGGGTGCGCAACGGCTATGCCTGTGCCTTCTATCCCTCGAAAGGCGGCGGCACCGCCGGCTGGCTGGCGACGCGCCAGATCAACCTGACACCAGTCGACACGCGGCCTTCGCCGGACCGCTGGCTTGGCACATGGTCGAGCGAAGGCAATCCGCGAGTCACTATTACTCAGAATCTGGGCACCCTCTACGCGAAGGGCGAAGCCTACTGGCCCGGTCCGCAAGGCACGCACGATTATCCCTCGATCCACGTTGGCGAGATCGACGGTCCGGTCGAGATCAGCGGCCATACCGGCGTTTACGGAGAAGACGACAACCTGTGCGAGGTGCGCTTTACCTTGCTGGGTGACTATCTGCTGGCGAGCGACAACAGCAATTGCGGCGGTGCGAACGTGAGCTTCTCCGCCGTCTACCAGCGCGCAAAACCGTAACATTGGGACGCTATCCAGCAGCCATGCGCATCCTTTTTTCGCTCTTCCTCGCCGCGCTCGTTTCCGCCTGCGCGACGCCGCAGACTGCGGACAGGTCACTTCGCCCGGTCGAAGTCGGCGTGATCGCCATCAACGATTTCCACGGCGCTCTCGAACCGCCCAAGCAGTCCGTACCGACCGTGGCTCCCGGCGCGCCGTCGAAGCCGCTCCTCAGTCAGGAGCGCCTTCTCGACCCGACCATAAACGTGGTGCAGGTGCCGTCCGGCGGCGCGGCCTGGCTGGCGAGCGCGGTCGATAGTCTGCGCGGCAAATACACCAATTCCGTCATGGTCTCGGCGGGCGACATGATCGGTGCCTCGCAGCTTGCCTCTTCGCTGTTTCTCGACGAGCCGGCGGTCGGCGTGATGAACCGCATAGGGCTAGAGTTCAACGCAGTCGGCAACCACGAATTCGATCGCGGCGCGGAGGAATTGCAGCGCCTCGTCAAGGGCGGGTGCAAGCAGCTTTCGCTGCGCAAGCCCTGCCAGATCGAGCAATGGGCGGGCGCGAAATTTCCCTTCCTCGCTGCCAATTCAATCAAGCCCGATGGCAGCACGCTTTTCGCATCTACCGGGCTCAAGAGCTTTGGTACCGGCAAGCGCAAGGTAACGCTCGGCTTTATCGGAATCACTCTCAAGGAAACGTCCGACCTCACCAGCAAGGAAAACCTGCAAGGCGTGACCTTCGCCGACGAGGCCGACAGCGTGAATGCGCTCGTACCCGGCCTGAAGGCCCAAGGGGCCGATGCAGTGATCCTGCTCATCCATCAGGGCGGGCGGACCAATCCCGAGCCGCCCAACCCGTTCACCTGCAACGACCTTACCGGCGCGATCCGCCCGATCCTCGACCGGCTGTCCGATCAGGTCGACGTGGTCGTGTCGGGTCACACCCACTGGGCCTATGTCTGCGACTATGGGCAATACAATCCGGCCAAGCCCTTCCTGCTGACCAGCGCGGGCGTGTTCGGCGAATTGGTCACCGACATCACCCTCACCATCGATCCCGCCACCGACCGCGTGCTCGCCAAGACGGCGCGCAACATCATCGTGCAGAGCCCGGCTTATGAGACCCGGCTCGGCCTGATCGAGAACAAACCCGATTTCCCGCAATTCGAGCCGCGCGCGGATGTCGCCGAATATGTCGCGCGCTACACGGCTGCCGCGAAGGACTATGTGGCAAGACCGGTCGGCAAACTCGGCGGCCCGGTGTTCCGGCCCGGCGGCGATGCCTCGAACAAGGGCGGCACGCTCGGCAACCTCATCGCCGATGCGCAGCTTGCGGCAACCACGGGCGCGGGCGCGCAGATCGCCTTCATGAACGTGTTCGGCATCCGCGCGCCGCACCAGATCGTGCCAGGCGACGATAGTGCGGTGACCTTCGGCCAGCTCTATTCGGTGCAGCCCTTCGCCAACACGCTCGTCACCCAGACCCTTACGGGCAAGGAACTGAAGGCCATGCTCGAACAGGGTTTCGATGCCGTCCAGCCGATCCAGTTTCTCTCGCCAAGCCGCGGCTTTCACTACAGTGTCGACATGACCCGAGCCGAAGGGGACCGGGTCGTCGCGATGAGCCTGAACGGCGTACCGATCGACCCGGCAAAGGATTACCGGATCACGACCAACAGCTTCCTCGCCAATGGCGGCGACAGCTTTTCCGTTCTGATCCGTCAGCGCGACGCGGTGCAGGGCGGGAGCGATATCGACGCACTCGAAGCCTGGCTCAAGGCGCTGCCGCCGCGACCGGTCCCTGCCGAAGAGCGCGTGACAGACCTCAATCCCGGCGCGACCCCGAAAAAACCGGAACCGATGCCGTCGATGTAGCGCGTTTTGCGTTCCAGGCTGACGCGAACGGACAGGCGCCGCCCAAGTGCCGCGCGGACTTGCCGCGATGACGAACGGACAGTCAGCCGAACAGCCAGCGCCCCATCAGCCGGCCGAACGGAAAAGTGAAGAACCCGGCGATCAGAAGCGCCCCGATCACGAGGCCGCGCGCCGACCTGCGGTGACGCACGAGATCACGCCGCCTAGCACCAAGCACCAGCATCGGCACGCCGATAACGGTAACTGCCGAAAGGACATGGATCGCGCTGAGCCTGCCATCGTTGGTCAGCCTGATGCCGAACGAGATAACCGCGGTCGCGAACATGGCTGCGGACCATGCCCATCCGAGAACGCGGTGTTGCATGGTTCCGCGCGCCAGCCACATCTGTAGCGGCGTGATCGCCAGCGCAATTCCGATCGTCAGCAGATGGAACCAGACCAGCGCCGGTATTTCGTGCCAGTGCGGCTGCCCCCTCGCGATAGCGGCAAGCATGGCCACCAGCATGACCAGCGCCAGCGCGCCCAACACGCGTTCGGTCCGGTCGGGCCGAATGGATTTCGCCTGGTTCATGCTATCGACCTGCCTGTCGCTTATCGCTCAGAACCCCTCGCCGCCCTGCCAGTCAGGCGCGGCAAGGCCCATAACCTTGAACAGCGCGCCCATCTGGCCTTCGCCGATCAGGCGCTCCTTGGCGGCGAAGATCGCCTCGCGGTGCTCGGGCGCGATCCGGGCGAGGCGTTCGGCCCGCACCTCGATACCGAGATGCCTCAGCCAGTGGCCCTGCGTCACCGTTCCCAGCCAGCGCGCGCCGCGAGACTGGGCGATAGGCGCGAGGGCGGCAAAATCGACATGGGCGGTAAGGTCCGCCTCGCCGGGCATCGCCAGCGGGTCGACCATGCGATGCTGCTTGAGCGCCTGCAGCGTCGAGCCGGTGCGCGGCGCATCGTGACCATAGTCGATCAGCAGAGCCGCTCCGCCCTGCTTCACCAGCCGCCCGGCGATCTCGTAGACGATGGCGGCCGCGCCAGGGCAGGTTTCCAGAATGGTGCCGGGTGCAACTTCGCGCCTGCCTTCGGGCACCGCGCTTTCCATCGGCTTGTCGCCTGCGACATAGGCGAATTGCCCCTGTTGCCAGCCGACCATCCGCTCGCGCCAGCCCTGCTCGGTCATCACCAGCTGGCGCACCGGCAAGGCATCGAGGAACTCGTTGCCGACGATCAGGACCGGGCCATAGGGCGGCACGCCGGTCAGGTCGTCGTGGAAATGGGCCTGCGGCACCTGCGCAAGCTGGATATCGCGCAGGATCATCGAGCTTTCGACGAAATGGACCTTTGGCTCCAGCCCGTAGCGCCGCGTCACCGACAGCACGTCCTTTGCCAGAGTGCCACGCCCCGGCCCCAGTTCGACATAGTGGACGAGATCGTCGCGCCCCGCCTTGACCCACATGTCGGCCAGCCACAGGCCGATGAATTCGCCGAACATCTGGCTGATTTCGGGCGCCGTGATGAAGTCGCCCTGTTCGCCCAGCGGATCGCGCGCGTTGTAATAGCGCATGTTCGATTCGCCCATGAAGTGCGACACGCTGATCGGCCCGTGCGAGGTGATGAGCCGCTCGAAAATCGTGGCCAGCGACGTTTCGCGTGTCGGCTGCGTGCTCATGCGGTCGCAGGCGTGCCGCTACCGAGCTCGGGCCGCACCAGCGCGCGCACGATCAGCCCCAGCCCCAAGAGGATCAGCGGAATGGTGAGCCACTGGCCCATGGACAGGCCGGTGCGCATGGCGAATTCCTGAAGCTGCGAATCCGGTTCGCGGAAGAATTCGACCGTGAAGCGGGCGAGCCCGATGCCCAGGACGAAAACCCCGACCAGCAAGCCGGGGCGATACCGCGCGCGGGTCCGCCAGAACAGAAACAGCATCACCACGATGAGCAGTGCCCCTTCCAGTGCCGCTTCGTAAAGCTGGCTGGGATGGCGCGGCAGCGGGCCTGCTCCGGGGAATACCATGGCCCAGGGCACCGAAGCGTCGGTGACGCGGCCCCACAATTCGCCATTGATGAAATTGGCGAGCCGCCCGAGCATCATGCCGAACGGCACGCTCACCGAAACGTAGTCGGCAACGCGGATCAGGTTGAGCCCGCCTCGCCAGGACACCCAGGCCATTGCCAGTGCGACGCCGATCAGACCGCCGTGAAAGCTCATCCCGCCGTTCCACAATTGCAGCAATTCGACCGGATGCGCCCAAAGGCTCGGCACGCCGGTATTCCCGCCGGTGTAGAACGTCGCATAACCAAGCCTGCCGCCGATGATGATGCCCAGCGTGCAGTAGAAGAACAGGTCGTCTGCATGGCGCTGCGCCATCGGCGCGCCGGGCGCCTTCAACATGCGCGAGACATGCCAGTAGGCCAGAACGATGCCGATGAGATAGGCGAGCGAATAGTATCGCAGGGTGAAGAAACCGAGGTCGATGCCTGGCTTCAGGCCGAGGTCCAGCCAATGGATCGGTCCATCACCCGATGCGGCAAGCGCTGCGATCTCGAACACCGGATAGTCTACTCCAATCGGCACGCAAGGTGCGCCTGCGCGCCTTCTGGCACAGGCCAATGCGCGATGAAAGGTAGCGATTGCCTGCGTGGCGCGCACTTGTGCACATATGCGGCTTGCTCAAGCTCACTTTCTTTTTGGTGCGGGCAGCGTCTAAGGTGTGCAGGCATGAGCGTCATCCGCATCCCCAAGCCCCGCGCGGTAATCGACCGTCGTTCGCTGAACGAACAGATCGCGGCCATCGTCGAAAAGGACGGGGCCACGAAGGGCCGCCTCGCTATCGTCGAATTGCTGCGCGGCGCCCTGGCTTCGGCGCGCGAGGAAATCCGGCGACGTCTGCTGGAAGATCCTTCCGCCGGGCACGAGATCGCACGGGTGCAGGCGTTCCTCACCGACCAGCTGGTGCGCCTGATCCACGACCATGTCGTCACCCACGTCTATCCGGCGAGCAACCGCTCAACCGGCGAGCGCCTCACCATCGTGGCCGTCGGCGGATACGGACGCGGCGAGATGGCGCCGCATTCGGACGTCGACATCGCCTTTATCACGCCGAGCCGCAGCAATGCCTGGTGCGAGCAGGTGATCGAGGCGATGCTCTATTTCCTCTGGGACCTGAGCCTGACCATCGGCCATTCCAGCCGCTCGGTCGACGAGATGGTCAAGCAGTGCAAGGCCGACCTGACGATCCGCACCGCCATGCTCGAAGGCCGCTATGTCTGGGGGGATCAGGATCTCTACGAAGAGACCCGCCGTCGTTTCTGGAGCGATGTTGTCGCCGGGTCGGAGCGGCAATATGTCGCCGAGAAGCTGGCCGAGCGCGACGAGCGCCACAAGCGGATGGGCGACAGCCGCTATGTCGTCGAGCCAAACGTCAAGGAAGGCAAGGGCTCGCTGCGCGACCTGCACACGCTCTACTGGATCGGCAAATACATCCACAAGGTGCGCAGCGCCGCCGAGCTGGTCGATGTCGGCTTGCTGACCAAGGAAGAGTTCCGCAACTTCCGCCGCGCCGCCAATTTCTTCTGGGCGGTGCGCTGCCATCTGCACGACATAACCGGCCGGGCCGAGGACCGCCTGACCTTCGATCTCCAGCGCGAAGTGGCGCGGCGCATGCAATATTCCGACACGCGCACCGGCAAGCGCGCGGTCGAGCGGTTCATGCAGTTCTTCTTCCTGCAGGCCAAGGTCGTGGGCAACCTCACCGCGGTGTTCCTCGCGCAGCTCGAAGAACAGTTCGGCGCCAACAAGCCGCGCGGCCTGCTCGCCGGGTTTCGAGCCCGTGCCCGCAAGCTGAAGGGCTACACGATCTACGGCGGCAGGATCAGTGCTCCCGGAGAGGACTGGTTCGAGAAAGACCCGGTGCGCCTGATCGAGATCTTCGTTCTGGCCGACCGCGAAGGCCTGACCATTCATCCCGATACGATGCGCCTGATCGCCCGTAACGCGAAGCTCATCAAGGCAGACGTTCGCAAGGATCCGCGCGCCAACGACCTGTTCATGGAATTGCTGACCAGCCGCAACGATGCAGAAAGCAGTCTGCGCGCGCTGAACGAGGCGGGCGTGTTCGGGCGCTTCGTGCCCGAATTCGGCAAGGTCAACGCCCAGATGCAGTTCGACATGTATCACCACTATACGGTCGACGAGCACACCATCCGCGCCATCGGTCTGCTTGCCAAAATCGAGAAGGGCGACCTGGTGCAGGACCATCCGCTGGCGACCGAAATCGTCCACAAGGTCCAGTCGCGCCGCGCGCTCTATGCTTCGGTCCTGCTACACGACATTGCCAAGGGACAGGGCGGCGACCATTCCGAACTCGGCGCGGAGATCGCCATGAAACTGTGTCCCCGTCTCGGCCTTGACGAGGACGAGACGGAACTGGTCGCCTGGCTGGTGCGCCAACACCTGCTCCTGTCGTCGACGGCGCAGAAGCGCGACATATCCGATGCCAAGACGATCACCGATTTCGTCGAGGTGGTGCAGACACTCGACCGACTGCGCCAGCTGACCTGCCTGACGATCGTCGACATTCGCGCTGTCGGTCCCGGCACCTGGAATAGCTGGAAACGCCAGCTTATCGCCGAACTCTATGCCGCCGCCGAGGAACGTCTGCGCCTTGGCCATGCCGAGTTCGGTCGCGAACATCGCATTGCGGCCAAGCAGGAAGCTGCTGCCGCGCGACTGGGCGAACAGGCTGGCCTGATCCAGACGATCGGCAAGGAGATGCCCGATTCGTACTGGATCGCCGAAGCCGACGACGTAATCGCGCTCAACCTCGTGCACCTCAACGCCGCGCGCGAAATGGACCACGCGCTTTCGATCCACTGCGAATACTATCCCGCACGCGGTGCCACACTCGTTACGGTCATCGCGCGCGATCACCCCGGCCTGTTCTACCGCATTGTCGGCGGCATCCACCTTGCCGGCGGCAACATCATCGACGCGCGCATCCACACGACGAAAAAGGGCTACGCGGTCGACAACTTCCTGGTGCAGGATCCACTGGGTCGGCCCTTCATGGAAAGCAGCCAGCTCGACCGGCTCAAAACCGCGATCGAGAACGCGCTCGCCAACAAGGTCGAGCTACTGCCGCAACTCGTCGCCAAGCCCGACGCGCGCCCGCGCGCCGACGCCTTCGAGGTGCGCCAGCGCGTGCTGTTCGATAACGAGGCATCGAACCGCTACACGGTGATCGAGGTCAACGCGCGCGATCGGCCGGCGCTGCTGAACCGGCTCGCACGCAACCTGTTCGAACAGCGTCTGATCGTCCATTCCGCCCATGTCGCGACCTATGGCGAACGTGCGGTCGATACCTTCTATGTGACCGATCTGCTCGGCGGAAAGATCATCTCGCAGGGACGTCTCAAGGAAATCGAGAGCGCCTTGCTCGACGCCGCGAACGAGAAGCTGGCGAAGACCGCAAAGGGCAAGAAGAGCGAACCGGCCTAGGCGGCTGCGGCCTTGAGACGCGCCAGCGCCTCGTCCCGGCCGATTAGCAGCAAAAGCGAGGCCATTTCCGGCCCGTGATCGCGCCCGGTCAGCGCCTGCCTGAGCGGCTGGAACAGCGCCTTGCCCTTGCGTCCCGTGCCCTCCTTGAGCTTGCCGGTCATGTCGCGCCAGACCTCATTGCCCCATGCCAGACCGCCGAGCACGTCCGCCGCCTGAGCAAGGAAAGCGCGCGTGTCGTCGTCGAATTGCGGCGTGTCGACCGGCCCCGTCACGACCTGCCACCATTCCGCGGCTTCGCCGAGATGCGCGAGGTTCGGACGGATTGCCTGCCAGGCCGCCTCATCCATGCCTTCAGGCAAGCGTGCTGCCGCTTCTGAATACGGCATGGCATGGACGACCGCCGCATTGATCCGGTGCAGGTCTTCCTCGTCGAAACGGGCAGGCGCGCGGCCAAAGTGCGACAGATCGAACGAGGCGGCAAGAGCTTCGGCATCGAGACTGGCGTCGACCGGATCGGAGGTGCCCAGCCGCGCCAGCAGGGCAACCAGAGCAGCAGGCTCGACGCCGGTTTCGCGCAGCGTATCTATCCCCAATGACCCCAACCGCTTCGACAGCTTGCCCTCGCTGCCCACCAGCAGCGCCTCATGCGCGAAGCGGGGCGGCCCGGCGCCGAGCGCGGTGAACATCTGCATCTGCGTCGCGGTGTTGGAAACATGATCCTCGCCGCGCAATACGTCGGTAATGCCCATGGCAATGTCGTCGATCACGCTGGGCAGCATGTAGAGCCACGAGCCGTCGGCGCGACGGATCACCGGATCGGACATTTGCGCGGGTTCGAAATGCTGCGGCCCGCGCACCCCGTCCTGCCATTCGATCGGCGCATCGCGATCAAGCAGGAAGCGCCAGTGCGGCTTTTCGCCTGCCGCTGCCTTTTCGGCATGGTCGGCGTCAGTGAGTGTCAGCGCCGCGCGGTCGTAGATCGGCGGCAGGCCGCGTCCGAGCAATACCTTCCGCTTGAGCTCCAGTTCCTGCGGCGTTTCGTAACAGCGATAGACCCGGCCCTGCTCCGCCAGCCGCGCAAATTCCGTCTCGTAGAGAGCGAAGCGGGCGGACTGGCGTTCCTCGCCATCGGGATGCACGCCCAGCCATGCCAGGTCCGCCCTGATCGCCTCGACGTATTCCTCGCGGCTGCGCTCTGCATCGGTATCGTCGATGCGCAGCAGGAACTGCCCGCCCGCGTGTTTCGCCAGCAGCCAGTTGTGCAGCGCCGTGCGCAGGTTGCCGACATGCAGTCGGCCCGTGGGCGACGGGGCAAAGCGAGTCACGACTGTCATGGCTGTCAGGCCGAGCGAAACGAATGCGTAATCGGGTAGCGCCGGTCGCGGCCGAAGTTGCGGCTGGTCAGCTTGACGCCCGGTGGTGCCTGCCGCCGCTTGTATTCGGCAAGGTGCAATAGCCGCTCGATCCGCATCACGGTCTCGCGCTCGAAACCGTCGGTGACGAGCTGATCGACGCTCTTTTCGTGTTCGATCAGACCCATCAGGATCGGATCGAGCACTTCGTATGGCGGCAGCGAATCGCTGTCTTTCTGGTCGGGGCGCAGTTCAGCACTCGGCGGTTTGGCGATGATGTTGTCGGGGATCACCTTGCCTTCCGGCCCCATGCCAATGCGCGGCATGTTTGCGTTGCGCCAGCGGCACACGTCGAACACGGTCAGCTTGTAGGCGTCCTTGAGCGGATTGTAGCCGCCAGCCATGTCGCCGTAGATCGTGGCATAGCCGACGCTCATCTCGCTCTTGTTGCCGGTCGTCATCAGCATCGGCCCGAACTTGTTCGACAGGGCCATTAGAGTGACGCCGCGAATGCGCGACTGGAGGTTCTCCTCGGTGAGGTCGACCTTCGTGTCGGCAAAGTCGTCCTCGAGCATTGTGTCGAAACCCTCGACCGCTGGCTGGATCGGTATGGTGGTGTAGCGACAACCGAGCGCCTTGGCGCAGGCCATCGCGTCGTCGAGGCTCTCCTGGCTGGTGAAGCGGCTGGGCAACATGACGCACCACACCCGGTCCGCGCCAAGCGCATCGACGGCAATGGCGGCACAGGCCGCGCTGTCGATGCCGCCCGACAGGCCGAGCACCACGCCGGGAAAGCCGTTGCGGTTCACATAGTCGCGCAGGCCCATGACCATGGCGCACCAGATCTCCTCCGGACCTTCGGCCAGAGTGGCGATCTCGCCCCGGTCGCAGCGCCAGCCCTGCGCGGTCTTGGTCCACTTGGTGGTGACTTCCTGCTCGTCCCAGTCCTTCATCTGGACCGCGAGAGAGCCGTCGCCGTTGACCACGAAGCTGGCGCCGTCGAANNAACACCAGTTCGTCCTGCCCGCCGACGCGGTTCAGGAACGCGAGCGGCAGGCCGGTATCGGCGGCGCGGCGCTTGGCCACGCCCTCGATGCGCAGCGCGTCCTTGTTGATTTCGTAGGGACTGCCGTTGATCGAGATGAACAGCTCGGCGCCGAAATTGGCGAGGTGGCGGCACACTTCGGGAAGCCAGATATCCTCGCAAATCGGCAGGCCGATCATCACGCCCTTGAAGACGATGGGTTCGGGCAGCGGGCCGGGCTGGAACACGCGCGGCTCGTCGAACACGCCGTAGTTGGGCAATTCGTGCTTGAGCCGCACCGCCGCGACCTTGCCCTTTTCGAGCAGGGCGACACCATTGTGCAGTTCGCCATCGAGCACGAAGACCGATCCGACCAGCATGGCCGGGCCTTGCGTTCTGCCCGTTTCCTTGGCCAGCTTTTCGAGTTCGGCGACGGCGCGCTCGATCAGCGCCGGCTTGAGCACGAGATCCTCGGGCGGATAGCCGATCAGCTGCAGTTCGGGAAAGACGATGAGGTCAGAGTCTTTCGCCCGCTCACGCGCGGCAAGCATGCGTTCGGCATTGCCGGCGATATCGCCGACGGTCTGGTTAAGCTGGGCGAGGGTGATCTTGAGCGTATCGGGCATGGCAACCTGATGCCGCCTGGGCCGCGATCATGCAAACAAATGTTCACATGCACAAAAAACCCTCCGCCTTGGGAGGGTCGAGCGGTGATTTCAGAGCGTTTCGTGCTCTGCCTGCTTCACCGCATGAAAAAGGGTGCCGGACCACGCTGGCCCGACACCCCTTTTCCAGAAGCCGGATCGATTACTCTGCCGGTGCTTCCTCGGAGGGAGCGGCCTCAGCAGCGCCTTCATCGGCAGCAGCTTCGGTGGCAGCGCCTTCATCAGCCATCGCGTCTTCGGCGGGAGCTTCGTCGGCAACGGGCTCTTCAGCCATCGCTTCGGTGTCTTCGGCCTTTGCGTCTTCGGTGGCTTCCTTGGCGCTACCGCAAGCAGCGAGAGCAAGAGCGGCAGCCGAGGTGAAAGCGGCGTAAGCGATCTTCTTCATGTGAATCCCCTTGATTTGCGTGGTGCAGGTCACGAGTGATGCACCATCAATGGCAGGCGAACCTGCCGCGCACTGTCTAAACCAGTGCGCTGCACAACGCAAACTCAGCACACAATCGCACATTCGAGCGCCTTATTTTCCGTGGCTTGCATGCATATAAAGAAATCTTTATATGCGGCCCGAAATGCAGATCGAACCCACCTTGCGCGCCCTGTCGGACCTTACCCGGCTGCGAATCATGCGCCTGCTTGCCCATATCGAGCTGGCGGTGGGCGAGCTTGCGCAGGTGCTGGGCCAGAGCCAGCCGCGCGTTTCGCGCCATGTGCGCATCCTGTGCGATGCAGGCCTTGCCGAACGCCGCAAGGAAGGAAGCTGGGTATTCCTGCGCAGCGCGGTCAGCGAAGGACTGGCCCCGCCGCTCGGCGATGCAGTGGCGCGGCTGCTCGCGACTGCCGAGGCGCAAGACAGTGCCTTTGCCGCCCGCTGCGCGGAGGATCGCCGCCATCTCGCCGCGATCCGCGCCGACCGGTCCGCCAAGGCCGAAGCATGGTTCTCGCGCCACGCCGAGGAGTGGGACACCCTGCGCGTGCTCCACTGCCCCGACGAGCCGGTCGAAGCGGCGCTCGCCAGTGCGCTCGGGGTCAAGCCGGACGAGATTACACTGGGCACGCTGCTCGATGTCGGCACCGGCACCGGGCGCATGGCCGAGCTATTCGCAGGCAGCGCCGCGCATGTGACCGCGCTCGATCGCAGCCCGGAAATGCTCCAGGTCGCTCGCGCGAGGCTTCAGCAGTTCCCTTCGGGCCTTGTCGACCTCGTGCAGGGGGACTTCTCGGCCCTACCGTTTGGAGACAGCGCGTTCGATACGCTGCTGTTCCATCAGGTGCTGCACTATGCGCAGGAGCCCGCAGCGGTTCTCGCCGAAGCGGCGCGGGTCACTGCGCCGGGCGGCACTATCGCGCTCGTCGATTTCGCCGCGCATGACCGCGAAGAACTGCGCGAGCGCCATGCCCATGCGCGCCTCGGCTTTTCCGATGAGCAGATGCTCGCCTTGCTGAGCGAGGCAGGCTTCGAATGCCGCCCGGCCATCGCCCTTCCCGGCACGCCGCTCACGGTAAAGATATGGACGGCGCGCCGCAACGCGACCAACAGGGGCAAGCCGCAGGAAGCGGCAACGACAGGGGCTGACGCCACATCATGACTACACCGCTCGACGCCAGTTTCGAGGAGCACGCCTCGCCGCTGTTCGCCTCATTGCCTGGCGACATCGACATTTCGTTCGAATTCTTCCCGCCCAAGACGGAGAAGATGAACGAGCAGCTCTGGCAGGCCATCGAGACTCTCGCTCCGCTTGCTCCGCGCTTCGTTTCGGTAACCTACGGCGCTGGCGGTTCGACGCGCGAGCGCACCCACGGCACTGTGGCGCGCATCCAGCGCGAGACACCGCTGCAGGCTGCCGCACACCTCACCTGCGTCGAAGCGACGCGCGAGGAAATCGCCGAGATCGCCGAGGATTACTGGAACGCGGGCGTGCGCCACATCGTCGCCCTGCGCGGCGATCCGCCCGAGCAGGGAAAGGCCTACGCCGGTCATCCCGGCGGCTACGAGAATGCCGCCGCGCTGGTCGAAGGCCTGCGCGCGCTCCACCCCTTCGAGATTTCGGTGGCTGCCTATCCCGAATGTCACCCGGATTCGCCCAGCCCCGAGGCCGATCTCGACAACCTCAAGCGCAAGATCGACGCTGGGGCGACCCGCGCGATTACCCAGTTCTTCTTCGAACCGGAAACCTTCTTCCACTTTCGCGACAAGGCCGCAGCTGCCGGTATCGATGCCGAGATCGTGCCTGGCATCATGCCAGTCATGAGCTTTGCCGCCGTCGCCCGCATGTCGGCGATGTGCGGCACGACCGTGCCGGACTGGATGGAAACCATGTTCGAAGGGCTCGACCAGATGCCCGACGCACGGCAGCTCGTTTCGGCGACGCTGGCCGCGCGGCTGTGCCACAAGCTCTACATGGGCGACGTGCGCCAGTTTCATTTCTACACGCTCAACCGGGCAGAGCTGACCTATGCGATCTGCCACCTGCTCGGCGTAAGACCCAGGGAACTCGTCCGATGAGTGCTGAAACAGAATTCCGCGCCCGCGCTGCCGAGCGCGTGCTGATCTTCGACGGTGCCTATGGCACCTCGATCCAGAAATACGGCCTGACCGAAGCCGACTATCGCGGCGATCTCGACCTGCCGCTGGACCAGAAGGGCAACAACGACCTGCTGTGCCTGACACGGCCGGACGTAATCCGCGAAATCCACGAGGCCTATCTCGACGCCGGTGCGGACATGATCGAGACGAACACGTTCTCGTCCACCACCATCGCCATGGCCGACTACGGCTGCGAGCACCTCGTGCGCGAGATCAACGTGGCTGCCACGCACCTCGCGCGCGAAGCCTGCGAGGCTTCCGAAGCGCGGGACGGCAAGCGCCGTTTTGTCGCTGGCTCGATCGGCCCCACCAACAAGACGCTCTCGCTTTCGCCGGACGTCAACGACCCCGGCTTCCGCGAGGTCGATTTCGACACGCTCAAGCAGACCTACCGCGAGCAGTGCGATGCCCTGATCGAGGGCGGCGTCGACTTCCTGCTGATCGAAACCTGCTTCGACACCCTGAATGCCAAGGCGGCGGGCATGGCGGCGAAAGAGGCCGAGGCGGCCAGCGGGCGCGAGGTGCCGGTGATGCTGTCCTTCACCATCACCGACATGAGCGGGCGCAATCTCTCGGGCCACACCATCATGGCCTTCTGGTATTCGCTGCGCCACCTCAAGCCGCTGACCATCGGCGCGAACTGCGCTTTCGGGGCAGACAAGATGCGGCCCTATCTGGCGGAGCTGGCCAAGGATACCGACACGCTCATCATGGCCTTTCCCAACGCAGGCCTGCCCAACGAACTCGGCCAGTACGACGAGCTTCCGGAAAAGACCGGATCGCTCATCCGAGAGTGGACCGATGCGGGCCTCGTCAACATTGTCGGCGGCTGTTGCGGCACCACACCTGCGCACATTGCCGCCATCGCCAAGGCCGTGGCCGAAGCGAAACCGCGCGCGATTCCCGCACTGGAGGCGAAAACGCGCCTGTCCGGCCTCGAGCCCTTCGTGATTGCTGCCTGACCGAAATTCTCCCCTCCCGCTCGCGGGAGGGGTTGGGGGTGGGCCGCTACCGGCATACCCCTTTGAAACCCACCCCCGTCCCCTCCCGCAAGCGGGAGGGGGGAGAATGACATGACCGAACTTTCCTCCGCCCGCTTCATCAATATCGGTGAGCGCACGAATGTCACCGGCAGCGCCGCGTTCAAGAAGCTGATCCTTGCCGGCGACTATGCCAAGGCAGTCGAAGTCGCGCGCCAGCAGGTCGAGAACGGCGCGCAGATTGTCGACGTCAACATGGACGAGGGTCTGCTCGACGCAGTCGAGGCGATGACCACCTTCCTGAAGCTGATCGCCGCCGAGCCGGACATCAGCCGCGTGCCGGTAATGATCGACAGCTCAAAGTGGGAAGTGATCGAAGCGGGTCTGAAATGCGTTTCGGGCAAGCCCATCGTCAATTCGATCTCGATGAAGGAAGGCGAGGCGCCGTTCCTCGAACAGGCGCGCAAATGCATGGCCTATGGCGCGGCTGCCGTGGTCATGGCCTTCGACGAGACAGGTCAGGCAGACAGCAAGGCGCGCAAGGTCGAGATTTGCAAGCGCGCCTATGACCTGCTGACCGGTATCGGCTTTCCTGCCGAAGACATCATTTTCGATCCGAACATTTTCGCGGTCGCCACCGGCATCGAGGAGCATGATCGCTATGCGCTAGACTTCATCGAGGCCGTGGCCGAACTGCGCGAACTATGTCCGCATGCGCATTTCTCGGGCGGACTTTCGAACCTGTCGTTCTCGTTCCGCG
>JAGREN010000151.1 GCA_020446505.1 Novosphingobium sp.
GGGTGGTTGGGCGGGGGAGTCGGGCCGGTGCCGCAAGGAGGCCACGGATGTGGCCGACGCACCCAACCAAAGAGTCCTCTAGCACCCTTTGCGCTGGCTGCAATTGGCCCTAAAGCGCCGAGCATGAGCGAAAGCGTATCCTTCGGCTATGAACAGGTAGCCCCCGAGGAGAAGACCGAGCGCGTGGGCGCGGTGTTCTCCAGCGTCGCAAAGAAATACGACGTGATGAACGATGCCATGTCGGGCGGCATGCATCGTCTATGGAAGGACAAGTTCGTGCGCCGGGTGAAGCCGCAGCCGGGCGAGGCCATTCTCGACATGGCGGGCGGCACCGGCGACATTGCATTCAGGCTGGCGGCATGCGGGGCGGAGGTCACCGTCTCCGACATCAACCAGGACATGCTCGACGTTGGCATCGAGCGGGCCATGCAGCGCGGCATCGCCAATGAAGAGGGGGGGCTGGTATGGTCCTGCCAGAACGCCGAAGAGCTCGCGTTTCCCGATCGCATGTTCGATGCCTACACAATTGCCTTCGGGATTCGGAACGTCACCCGGATCGACAAGGCGCTGGCCGAGGCGCACCGTGTCCTGAAATTCGGCGGGCGCTTCTTCTGCCTCGAATTCTCGACCACAGAGTGGCCGGGCTTCAAGGAAGCCTACGATGCCTATTCGCACAAGCTGGTGCCCAGGATCGGCAAGGCGATTGCAGGCGATGCCGATTCCTATCGCTACCTGATCGAATCGATCCGCCGCTTCCCGACCATGCCCGAGTTCGAACAAATGATCCGCAAGGCCGGCTTTGCCCGCACCAGGGTCGAGCCGATCATGGGCGGGCTGGTCGCTATCCATTCCGGCTGGAAGATATAGAACCGCCCGCGTGACCCGCCCCAGCACTCATATCTTCCGCCTGCTCAAGTGGGGCCGCGTGCTTGCCCGGCACGGGGCGCTGCGCATCGTCGAGGAGGAGCGCAATACGCCAGCCCCGGTGCGCCGTCTGTGCAGGCTGGCGCGTTTCGGCACCGTGCAGCCGCGCATTCCCGACTATGCCGGAGCCTTTCAGGCCATCGGCCCTGCCGCGATCAAGCTGGGCCAGACTCTGGCGACCCGGCCCGACCTCGTCGGCGAGGAGGCTGCGCGCAACCTGCTCACCTTGCAGGACAGCCTGCCGCCGCAGCCGTTCGATGCGATCCGCGAGGAAATCGAGACGAGCTTCGGCGCGCCGCTCGACACTCTCTTCGCAAGCTTCGATCCCGAGCCGGTAGGCTCTGCCTCGATCGCGCAGGTCTATCGCGCGACCACGACCGATGGGCATGAAGTCGCGGTCAAGGTGCTGCGCCCCGGCATACGCGAACGGTTCGCGCGCGATCTCGAAACCTACGAATGGGCCGCGGCCCACCTTGAGGCGCTTGGCGGCGAAGTAGCACGGCTGCGCCCGCGCGCGGTGATCGACAACCTGAAACGCTGGACATGGCGCGAGCTGGACCTGCGGCGCGAGGGAGCCTCCGCTTCCGAACTGGCCGAAGCGATGAAGGGCTTCGAAGGCTATCAGGTGCCTGCCATCGACTGGGACCGGACCAATGGCCGGGTGATGACGGTCGAATGGATCGACGGCATCAAGATCAGCGACCTCGATGCACTGCACGGTGCCGGGCTCGACATGCCCGATCTGGCCCGCAGGCTGGTGCTGGCCTTCCTGACTCAGGCGATCAGCGCCGGATTCTTTCATGCCGACATGCATCAGGGCAACCTGTTCGTGAAAGCCGACGGCACCATTGCTGCCATCGACTTCGGCATCATGGGTCGGATAAACCGCCGCGCGCGCCAGTGGCTTGCCGAGATCCTCTATGGCCTGACCACCGGCAACTATCGTCGCGTCGCCGAGATTCACTTCGAGGCGCAATATGTGCCGAGCTACCACTCGCTGGAGGAATTCGCGACGGCCCTGCGCGCCGTGGGCGAGCCGATGCGTGGCAAGCCGGTGAGCGAACTGTCGGTCGGCCAGATGCTCGACGGGCTGTTCGCCATCACCCGCGATTTCGACATGCAGACCCAGCCGCACCTGCTGCTGCTGCAAAAGACGATGGTCATGGTCGAGGGGCTGGCGACGGCGATCCATCCGCAGATCAACATGTGGGACGTTGCCGCCCCCTTCGTGAAGAGCTGGATCCGCGACGAACTCGGCCCAGAGGCCGCGATTGCCGACAAGCTGCGCGAGGATGCGCAGACGCTGCTGCGCCTGCCGGATCTGGTGCGGCGGATGGAGGAAAGCTACCCGCCAAAGGGCGGCGCGCCGGAGCAGCCGCCGCTTCCCGAGGTCAGGCTGATCTGGGAAAATAAACCGCGAATTAACCAATGGGGCCGATACCTCGTCGCCGCAATTGCTGGGGGTATTGCGGTATGGGCGGCAGCGCAGACAGGACTGCTGGCGGGCCTGACGGGCTGAACGCCGCGTCGGCTGACGCCGGCTGGAACCGCTTTGCCACATGGTCCATGCGCGATGCGCGCCTCGCGCTGTTCGCTTTCCTCGCCATCCTGATCGCCTCGGCCTTCGTGCCTGTTCAACAGAACGCTTCCGGGGTTTCCACCCGCAGCCTTACGCAAGTGCTGACCGAAGACCAGGCGCCTGAGCGTGCCCGCGACGAGGATCTCGCGCTCTACGACCGCGCCATCGAGCGCATCCGGCATGGCGAGAACTATTACGATTTCATCGTCGAGGAGCATCGCCGCACGCAATATCCGGTGCGCCCCGGCGTTGCCGTGCGCCTGCCGACGCTCGCCTATATCGACGCGTGGCTGGGTCTTCCCGGCCAGATCGCCGCGGCCTTTGCCCTGATGACAGCCGTGCTGCTCGCATGGTGGAAGCGGCTGGGCGAGGAAGCGCCGGATTCGCGCAAGCGCCTGCTCGCCTTCGCTTTCCTGATGATCGGGGCCACACTAGGCCTCACGCGCCATTTCTTCGTGCTGCACGAGCTGTGGGCAGGGATGCTGCTTGCCTTGTCGTTCGGACTACACAGGCCCGGCAAATGGGGCTGGTCTCTGGCCGCCGCTGCGCTTGCCGTGGCAATCCGCGAGCATGCGCTGCCCTTCGTGCTGCTGATGGCGGCATTGGCCTTCTGGCGGCGCGACTGGAAGGAAGGCTCGGCATGGTCCGCGCTCGTGCTGGCTTTCCTCGCCGCGCTTGGCCTGCACCTTCACATCATTGCCCAGCAGGTTCTGCCCAGCGATCCCTACGGACAGGGCTGGATGTATCTGCGCGGCCTTTCGGGCTGGGTCTCCAATGTCGCGCTGTCGAGCAACCTGCGCTTCCTGCCCGACCGGGTGGTCGGGCCGATCATCATGCTCGCCATGCTCGGCTGGGCGACATGGCGCAGGCCCGCCGGCCAGTTCGGATTTCTGCTCTATGCCGGATACGGCCTGCTGTTCATGATCGCGGGACGGCCCGACACCTATTACTGGGGCGTCATCGTCGCCCCCGCCGTGCTGGTCGGGCTGGCCTTCGCCGGACCGGGCCTGCGCGCGCTCCTCGTGGCGGCGACCGATGCCGAGCCGGAACCGCAAACCCGTTGCGCCTGATGGCGCACTGTTGCAAATGGGCAAATAAATGAGCGGCCCACGCATTCTCCTCGTCGTGGGCGGCGGGATCGCCGCCTACAAATCATGCGAACTCATTCGCATCATCCGCAAGAGCGGAGGCGATGTGACGTGCGTGCTGACCGAGGGCGGGGCCAAGTTCGTGACGCCGATGGCGCTGGCCGCCCTGTCGGAGAACCCGGTCTATACCTCGCTGTTCGATCTCAAGGACGAGGTCGAAATGGGCCACATCCAGCTCAGCCGGAATGCCGACCTTATCGTCGTCTGCCCGGCGACCGCCAACCTGCTCGCCAAGATGGCCTCGGGCATTGCCGACGATCTGGCGACCACGGTGCTGCTGGCGACCGACAAGCCGGTCATGGCGATCCCGGCCATGAACGTGCGGATGTGGGAGCACGAGGCGACCCAGCGCAACGTGCAGACCCTGCGTACGGCAGGCGTCGACGTGATGGAGCCGGACGAAGGCGCCATGGCCTGCGGCGAATATGGCCCCGGCCGTCTGCCCGAACCTGTCGCGGTGTGGCAGCGGATTGCCTGGGCGCTCGACATCGATCCGGGCGAGATCGACCTGCTGCTCCCGCCCCCTGCGGTGATTGAATACTATCCCGGCGGCGTCGCACCTGATGAAGATGGCGAGATCGAAGGCGACGTGTTCGGACGCGAAGACGGCGAAGGCGGCGAAGAGGCTGAGGAAAGCGGCTCTGGCGGCCTGTCCGCCTCGCTGATCGCGCGCGGCATCCAGAAGGCGAAGGAAGCGGTTGGGCTTGCTGCCCCCGAACCCGTCCCCGAACAGGTCGTGCTTGCGCCATCTCCCGAAGGCGGGCCGATCCTTTCCAAGAAAGGCAAGGCGCGGGCCGCGCCGCCGACCGATCCCGAGGCGATCAACCACCTCGTGCGCGGCGAGGAAGACTACGCGCCGCAGCCCTTCGAGAACGACGTGCCGGGACAGTTCCCGACGGTCGGCGGCGCGCCAGTCGTCGAAGCGCCGCCGATGTTCGTCGTCGATCCCGATCATCAGCCGCTGGCCGGAAAGCACGTTCTCGTCACGGCAGGACCGACGCGCGAGCCGATCGACCCGGTGCGC